>NZ_JAUSUC010000004.1 GCF_030813365.1 Oikeobacillus pervagus | reverse complement strand
TGCGACAAGCAAAAGCCGAGCCCTGAAAGAAGGCGTCCTTTGCCTTCTGTAAGGGATTGTCTTTTGACCTCGAGCAGCTAGGAGCCGGAGCTGGAAAGTAATAAAAGCGGAGGCGACTGCCCAGCTGCGACAAGCAAAAGCCGAGCCCTGAAAGAAGGCGTCCTTTGCCTTCTGTAAGGGATTGTCTTTTGACCTCGAGCAGCTAGGAGCCGGAGCTGGATAGCAATAAAAGCGGAGGCGACTGCCCTGGCGCGACAAGCAAAAGCCGAGCAAGAGAGATGCTTGGCGGACTTTTACTGATGTCTGCTAGGCATTTTTTGTTTTTCTAGGAAACTACAGAACCCGAAACTGTGATCCCTTTAAAATTATTGTCTACGTCTAGCTACAGCGCCTATCGTCTAGCGAATTTCTCCGTTTCCTCCCTACATAAGTCAACATCAGCTTGTGGACTACCTCGCATTGTTTCCTTTATTTCAGTCTAAACTTGCGAAATCCGTACGCCGATGGACAAGGCGCTTCCTTCAGTTTTGTTTTAACTTGTCTATTATGTTTGAAAGTTTCAATAGAGTTATAATATTGAAAATGAATTTGAATGTTGAAAGGATGTTAGAAATGGGTAAGCAAATCTTGAAAAACGATTGGTCGCAACTGTTGAATGAGCAGTTTGAACAACCGTATTATCAAAAACTACGAACCTTTCTAAAAGAGGAATATATGTCGAAAATAATTTATCCAGATATGTTCGAGATTTTTAATGCGTTTCATTACACCCCTTATAAACAGGTAAAAGTTGTGATTATTGGACAAGACCCATATCATGGGCCCAATCAGGCGCATGGGTTAAGTTTTTCTGTGAAGCCACATGTCCCATTGCCTCCTTCTTTACGAAATATTTTTAAAGAGTTGCAAGATGACCTTGGGTGTCCAATCCCCAATAACGGACATTTAGTTTCCTGGGCGAAGCAGGGCGTATTATTGTTGAACACCGTGTTAACCGTTCGACAAGGAGAAGCACATTCTCATAGAGGGAAAGGGTGGGAAGTATTCACTGACCAAGTTATTTCCAAATTAAATGAGCGTAATCAACCGGTCATTTTTATGTTATGGGGGCGGCCAGCACAAAATAAATTGGCATTAATTGACCAAACTAAACATTTTATTATCCAATCCCCACATCCAAGCCCGCTCTCGGCAAATCGAGGCTTTTTCGGAAGCAGACCATTTTCTAGAGCCAATGAATACCTAAGAAAAATGGGACAAACAGAAATCAATTGGGAAATTCCCAATCAATAAACAGGAGAGGGACACCAACAGACAAAAATCCCCCCATTCCAACAAAATTAGTTCCACGTGGAACAAAAAAAGCGGAGGCGACTGTCCAGCTGCGACAAGCAAAAGCCGAGCCCTGAAAGAAGGCGTCCTTTGCCTTCTGTAAGGGATTGTCTTTTGACCTCGAGCAGCTAGGAGCCGAAGCTGGATCAAAAAAAGCGGAAAACTTAAATCAATAAAAAAGCTGGCAAAAATAAGCCAGCGATCATTCTTGACTTAAAAGATTTTTTAAGTCTTGTTGTAGTAGGAAACATCCCTTTAATATATCTTGGTTAAAGTATTTTGTTTCTAAAGGGGGGACATTGGCTTTTTCAGGTTCGATTAGATATCTTTTAGTTCCAATGGTAAAGGTCCACATTCCTCCTGGATATGTAGGCACAACAGCTTGAAAAACGGCACTACCTGGGTATAATTCTTTCGTGTAGGAATATGTTTGTTTCAACATTTCACGGTGAAAAATTGGCGACTGGCTTTGAAAAACTGCGATTCCATCTTTTTTTAACGCCTGTTTTATATGGGCATAAAAATCATATTCAAATAAAGCTTCAGCTGGACCCACAGGATCGGAGGAATCGACGATGATCACATCATATTCGTTTTCCTTTTCTTGAACAAATTTAATTCCATCTGTGAAAATAAAGTTAACCCGTGGGTCTGATAAATTTCCTGATACTTCTTGCAAATACTCTTTGCTTGCTTTCACCACTAATTCGTCAATTTCTACCATATCTATTTGTTCAAGGCTCGTATGTTTAGCGGCTTCTCGAGCGGCACCACAATCCCCGCCACCAATGATTAAGATCTTCTTAGGATGTGGATGTAAAGTGAGTGGGACATGTGAAATCATTTCATTATAAATATGGCCATCGACAGCGGTTGTTTGGACAACGCCATCCAGGATGAGCATTTTTCCAAAATCATATGAATCCACAATCATTACATGTTGTAAAGGGGATTGTTTAGAGAAAATCACTTCTTTTATTTTATAGTCAATTTTTAATAAACTACGGTCATCTTCTGTCAACCAAAGACTTCCATCTACTTCTTTTAACCATTCAGGATATGTTTTCATTTGTAACCTCCTCAGATTCTATGATCCATACATCGCGACAGATGGATTTCGTTCATATGACCAATATTGTAACAAATTCAATTCCAATTTTGTAAAAAAATATATCATGCTTTTTATGCAGGGGGTGTAAATGGATTGCAGGATAATAAACGGATCAATTGTTTTCAATGTAAACACTTTTTTATTACGTGGGATCCGAAAAATCCACGTGGTTGTAAAGCGTATCATTTTAAAAGTAAACAACTTCCATCGAACATCGTATTACAATCTTCGGGCCATCATTGTTTACATTTCTCACAAAAAAGTAACAAATGATCATCACTTCCGATTTGAAATGAAAGAGGTGTAAAGGTAGTATGGAAATTAGGGAATTCATACGTAGATCATTATTTTTTAAATATAGAGGAGTTTGGCAGGATTTTCGCTTTATATCAAATCCTCTCGTTTCAAAAAGGAGGGAGCCGCTTGGAAATTAGTTTGGATCTGTTACTTAAAAAGATGGAACAAGAAATAGCCAAGGCGAAAAAGGATGGAAAAGAGAATATGTTGCATCACGTATACTCCATCATGACAATGTGTGAATTAATATTAGAGGCTGAACCCCCCGGTAAAAAGGAAGCTATTCCAAATTCAACATTCACGGATCGAATGACTGGACCTGCCAGTATAAAATCAGTGGGGTTTAGTCAAAATCAGGGAGAGACCTTACAAACGGATGATGGTGTCAATGGAGAATCCATATTTGACTTTTAAGGAGATGAAAAAAATGAAAGTATTTGTGATCATTGGGGCAATTAATGCTTTTCTAGCGGTGGCTTTAGGTGCTTTTGGTGCGCATGGCCTGGAAGGAAAGGTTGAGCCAAGATATTTAGAAATTTGGAAAACAGGGGTACAATACCAAATGTTTCATGCACTAGGCTTGATTGTGGTTGGAATCATTTCAGGGCAGGCAGCTAGCTCTTTATTAAACTGGTCTGGATGGCTCATGTTAATCGGAATTATTTTGTTTTCAGGAAGCCTATATATTTTGACTTTAACGAAGATTGGAGTGTTAGGAGCGATTACACCATTTGGTGGTGTTTCTTTTCTAGTTGCTTGGGTTCTACTCGCTATGGCAGCAAATAAATTATTTTAAATGATAAATAGGCTAATCTCATAAGAAATAGGATGAGATTAGCCTTGTTTAACTTTCGTGGGAGTGTTGGGAATTCGGTGTTTGCCTATTTCCCACGAGGATTTGCACTTGTCTTTGGGACTTTTGCGCTTGTTCCCGAAAAATATGCCTATTTTCCGCACCATTTTGAGCTACTTCTCACGCGGACTTAGATTCTTACGAAAAATGATTTACGCCCCCACTTTTTAACGTTGTGGAAAACCCGTTGATGGGGCTGATCCAAATGGATATTCATACTCAATTTCTTCATCAAATGTAATATAGTCCACATAAATCATTGGAATTAAATATCGCTTTCCAGTTTGAGGATCACTTAAAATTACGTGGTCACGACCAGCGGCTTCAATGATTCCCTTGAACACTTTAGCATTCCATTCCCGATTATTCTCAAATGTTGCATACACGGTTGCGACTTTCCCTTTATTTAACCTTAAGATATTTTCAATATATGATTCTTCTAAAGGCAACATTCCAGGAACGAATTGTGCGATGGAAGGTTGCGGGGCTGCAGAAGGTGGAACAGGTACCTGAAGCCCTTGGGTTGCCATTGGATTTGTTTGGGGATTCGTATAATACGGTTGACTTGAACTTGGATAATAGGTTTGCGGGTTATAACCATAAGTATATGGATTCATCTTTTTATTCAAAATAATCCTCCTCACTTTTTTCTTAATAATAGATAGTAGGTAGTCTTTGTAAAAGATATGAAATCCTACATAAAGGTATGTGCTTAATCGTTCTGAAAACTAAATTAAAATACGGAAGGGCAATTTTGTTGAGTAGGTTTATAGAAACAATGTGCTTTATATCGCCCAGCATTCCATTGGTTAAACCATTGGGCTGGACATTGCCCCGAAGGTTCAAAAAACCATAAAGAAAAGCTTGCTGGATGGTATCGATTTCCCTTAATCACTTTTCTTGCAAGGTCAATATCCTTTTGTCTTGCTCTTTGGTAGAAATATCCTTTCTGCGTTGCTTCAAAGCCACCAGGACTTTGGAAAACCATTCCCCGAATCGTTCTAATTGTTTTAAAATCAAGGCAATCCCCACGTACGCGGTTAATCCCAACATTTCCAACCATTAACATTCCTAATTGTCCTTCACCTTCTGCTTCCGCCCTCATTAAACGAGCGAGAAGCTTTACATCTTCCTCTGTATGTGCAACGACGGCCATCCTTTCACCCCGCTTATGTGCAATCAAATGATGTATTCACTTTGTTCTTGTTTAGGAAACTTCACAATCTTATTCTTATGAGGAAAGGAAAGGAAAGATGACAAAACACAAAAAAAGACCTCCAGTTTTACGAACTGAAAGTCTTTATCTTGTTTAGAAAACTATAGAATTAAGAACTGTTGTTCACCTTTGTTATCGTCTAGCGAATTTCTCCGTTTTCTCCCTACGATAAGTCAACATCAGCTCGTGAAGTACCTCGCTGTGTTTTCTTTATCTCGGTCGAAACCTACGAAATCCGTACGCCGATGATCAAGGCGCTTTCGCATTTGTATAATTAAATTATTTTACATAGAGAAACTTGGATAGTTGATCTTCTTTTAAAATATTTCCTACAAAGAATGAACCGAATTCTCCGTATTTAGCACTTACTTCATCAAAACGCATTTCATATATTAATTTTTTAAATTGAAGGACATCATCAGCATATAATGTAACGCCCCATTCGTAATCGTCGAATCCGACTGAACCGGTAATGATTTGTTTTACCTTTCCAGCGTATCCACGACCAATCATTCCATGGCTGCGCATTAAAGATTGACGCTCTTCCATTGGGAGCATATACCAGTTTTCGTTGCCCTGACGACGCTTGTCCATTGGGTAAAAGCAAATATGATTTGTCTTTGGTAAAATTGGATATAGACGGGAACGTACATATTCGTTTTGGTATGGATCCTCATCTGAAGGCATGTAATTTCCTAATTCGACAACAGAAACATAAGAATAACTAGGAATGGTATATTCAGCAATTGTTAATTTATTAAATTCGTTCTCCAGTTCATTTAATTCTTCCATAGTTGGGCGTAAAATCATGAGCATAAAATCTGCTTTTTGGCCAACGATTGAATAAAAAGAATGACTGCCTTCTTTAGCTTCCTCAGTTTTGTTTAATTTCGACAAAAATTGTTGGAATTCGTGAATGGCAACTTGACGTTCATCACTGGAAAGGCATTTCCAAGAAGTCCAGTCCATTAATCGAAAATCATGTAAAGAGTACCAACCATCTAATGTTTGTGCGGCTTCAGCCATTACATTCAACTCCTAACTAATATTTTACTCTTTACTATATCATAGTTTATCCAATTAACTAGGGCAAGAAACATGTGCGTTTGCTAAAATAAAGTCCCGCAATTTGTCGAATTGATGAACTTTTGAAAAGATCAAGAAGGAGAAGAAATTCGCTATCTATTTGTTTTCCTACTATAATAAAGAAAAAATAAATCATAGAATACTTTAAGGTAAATAGAACAATAAAAGAAGGAGAATCAATCATGGAGCAATCGTTATCATTATTGCATCAGAAAAAGTGGAGAATTATCGATCAATCAAGCTTAGGACCGATGTTTCATGCGCTTCAGTCGTTTGCGACCGATGATACATTATGTACATCCATTGGTTCGCAAATCTCGCCTCCTACTGCAAGAGCATGGGTTCATCACGATACGATTGTACTTGGAATCCAAGATACGAAGCTCCCAAATTTGGATGAAGGCTTGGAAGTGATAGAGGAAGCGAGCTTTCAATATATTGTACGAAACTCTGGTGGCTTGGCGGTCGTATTAGACAGCGGGGTATTAAATCTATCACTTGTTTTCCCTGATACCGAAAAGGGAATTGATATTAATCGAGGGTATGAAGCAATGTGGCAATTAATTCAAAGAATGTTCCGTGACTTTTCTGTGGATATTGAAGCGCGAGAGATTGTCGGATCATATTGTCCAGGGAGTTATGATTTAAGTATTCACGGGAAAAAGTTCGCAGGGATTTCACAAAGAAGGATGAGAAATGGAGTCGCTGTCCAAATCTATCTTTGTGTAACTGGCAGCGGGGAAAAACGGGCCGAGCTGATTCGAAAATTTTATGAGATTAGTAAAAAAGGGGAAGAAACCAAATGGGTCTATCCAGATATTCAACCGGAAGTCATGGCTTCACTGTCTGATTTATTTCATAAGCAAATCACGATTCAAGATGTGATGAAGAGATTTCTCTTTGCGCTAAAAGACTTGAGTGAAGAAATATATTCCAGTCAATTAGAAGGGGAAGAATTGAACCTTTATGAAGGGTTTTATCAACGAATAGTAGATAGAAATAATAAAATTCTTCAAGGAAAGTGAAAATACAGAGAAAATCGGCCTTTCACCGATTTCCTCTTGTATCTATACAAAATCATTACTCAGCCATTTTTTCTAAGTTTCCATTTCGATCCATTTTGAATGTAGAAGTGGATTGATCCTCCTCTTCAAAAAGGACCAGTTTACGAGCTCGATTCATAATCTTCATCAATGTTTCATAATCCTCTTGCATCGTTTCGGAGTTTTGCTCTAATGTCATGACTTTTGCTGCTAGCTCTTCATTCTGTTTTTTTAGGCTGGCAATTTCATGTTTCAATCTTGCATTCTCACTTTTTAAAATATTCGCTTGGTAGTTGGATTGAGTCATGTTTTGCAAGAAAGCAATGACTTTTTCTAGTGTTATATGATTAGATGCTTCCTCAGTTTCCGTTATATGCGCGTTTAATTGTTGGATATCAGGTACTTCTTCCACGGCTAGCTCTTGATCAGAAGCAAGTGATAGAGACATGGCTTCCAGTTCTTCAGGAGAGGGTGTAGGTGGTTGATAGAGTAATTTCTTCTTTCCACTGGACTCCTTCCCTAAGAGGCGTTGTCTTTGTTTTCGTTGTTTCTTGGCCAATTGCAGAGCTTTTTCATATTGATGACGTACAACTGCATTCCATCTGAAACCACAGGCGGCAGATGTTCGATTTAATTGATCGCCAACCTCCTCAAAGGCATTTAGCTGTGTACTTCCTTCGCGGACATGACGTAACACTGTTTCAGCTAATAATAAATCATCTTCTTCTGTCCATGCATCTTGGCGAGTTTTCATATAAATCACATCCCTATTTAAATTTTACTCCTTTTGTAAATATTGTTACAAATTGGGTGAAAATAATGCTTTCAACTTCTTGAGTGGGAAACCAGATGTGAGATTAGGAGCAATCGGTGAATTACCAGATTAGAAGCATTCCTTCTACCTCAAAAATAACAATCATTTTAAAAAAGAGCCTAAACATTTTTGTATTATCAATATTGGCCAAAAGATGTTCTTTTATACCAAAATGGAAAATAATTATATTTCTAATAGTTTTGTTGGTTTTATACACTTATTGTGGCTGGGAGTAACTCACTTGCAAATATGGGAAATTAGATGTACAATATCGAGTAGTTTGGAACATATTTATTCGGGGTAATGGCGATTTACCCCTCTACTATATAGAGCATGTTTTACATTTTAAGAAAGAAAAGGGTGTTATAGATGGCAAACGAATTTCGAGTTTGCGATGATTGCCAGGCTGTTAACTTGAAAACTTTGTTGCCGAAACTTAAAAAGATCGATCCGGATGCAAAGGTTGATATCGGCTGTCAATCATATTGTGGACCCGGCCGAAAAAAAACATTCACATTTGTAAATAATCGGCCTGTAGCTGCTTTGACGGAAGAAGAATTAATGGATAAAGTAGAAAAAAAACTAAAAAAATAAATGATAACGGGGATGCCTCAGAGATGGAGGGGTTCCCGTTTTTTGTTTGCCTATGAGAGCAATGTCGAATTTTGTCGAGAAATCGATATATTGCAAAAGTCGCTCATAAGATAGGGAAATTCGTACATAAATCAGAAAATTCGCTCATAAATCTCAGGATTCGCTCATAAGGCAGTCGGGGAGAAAAGCGATCCTTATTTTTATTTTTTTAAAAATAATATGTCAGAAACGATAGATTTGCTTCGTATTAAAGAATGAGAAGCTTAAATAGAGGAGGAAGTGGAGTGGGAATAGATGAACATAATTTCATCGCGGGGTTAAAGAAGCGGGATCAGAAAGCGCTTGAGTTCGTTGTCGACCACTACAGTAACCTTGTATTCAAAGTGGTAGGCAGTGTGCTCAATCACTCCTTTTATTTATCCTATGTAGAAGAATGCAGCAATGATGTATTTTGGGCGGTTTGGAATCATATTGACCGCTTTGATGAGGAAAAAGGAGAGTTTAAAAATTGGATTGCCGCGATTGCTAAATACAAAGCAATTGACTATAAGCGAAAAGTATACAAAGAGAGCGCCATGGAATGCGTAGATGATTATGATTTAAATGATCATGTCGATTTGGAAAGTTTGATTTTATCGAAAGAAAATAAGAAAGAACTTCTAAGTGCAATTAACACAATGAATGAAGCCGACCGGGAAA
The DNA here is from genome assembly GCF_030813365.1 of Oikeobacillus pervagus. NCBI lineage: Bacteria > Bacillati > Bacillota > Bacilli > Caryophanales > Bacillaceae > Oikeobacillus > Oikeobacillus pervagus. The sequence continues at coordinate 108,335 of NZ_JAUSUC010000004.1, read as the reverse complement.
TTCTAATTCGTAGATATTTTTTCCATGAAAAAATTGAAAGCATTGCTGCTTATTTCGGAGTCGACCGTAATTGGGTAGACCAACGACTTTCAAGAGGCCGTAAAACGTTGAGAAAAAATTTAGTGCTTAGGGGAGATGTATAGTAATGGAGAAAAAGGATTTTAATTTAGAAGAAAAGGATATTTATAAATTATTAAATGGGATTAAGATGGATGAATCGGAATGGGAAGGGGTTGAAATGGAAATATCACCACTTCAGAAAAAGAGAATCAAAAACAATTTGAAAAGGAGAATCAATGCGAGTAAAAAACGAAAAAGAGTGAAATATGCCTCAGGGGCGGCAGCTATAGGGCTTGCGGCGATGATTGGCATTGGGGCGATCTCTCCTACTTTTGCAGAAAATATCCCTGTGATCGGTTCTGTTCTTCAAGCTTTAAACGGTGATAAAGGCGATTACGCCAAATATTCTCAAATACTCGACCAAGGTGTCACAGATAATGGTCTAACATTAATGATTAATGAAGTCGTTGCGGATGAATCGAAATTAATGATTGGGTATACCATCAAAAGTGATCAGAAATTCGATGATGAGATGGTGGGGGGGTTAACCCATGGAGATATAAAAATTAACGGAAAGTCATTTTGGGCATCAGGAGGGGGAACAGGTAAACTTAAGAACTCGTACACTTATGTTGGTAGTGATGAATTTGATATTAGTTCATTAGATGTTGCTGATAAATTTAATGTTAGTTTAAATGTACGGGAGCTTGCAGGGGTTAAAGGAAAATGGAAGTTTGCCTTTGATGTATCCAAAAATGAAATTTCTCAAAAAACGGTTGTTTTTAAACCAAATCAAAAAGTTAAATTTCCTAAGAGCGCTATTAATATAGATAAGGTTGTCTTTTCTCCAATTGGTTCGTATATCTATTTGAGTGGTAAATATCGTGGGGACAAAGCGGGGGCTCATGGCATCTTTGAATATAGTGATTGGTTTGCTTTCGATGATAAAGGAAATGAATTAACACAAGTAGCCATTGGTGCCGGTTCCGCTGATCGTAAATCGTTCCATAGTCAAATGGAATATAGCCGAGTAAAAGAAATTCCTAAATCGCTCACCATCATTCCGGTTGATATCGCTCCTTCTGGTGGGGGAGGGGTAGATGAAGATGGAAATGAATATTCGTATAAAGGGAAAGAACCGAATGAAGTGAGAAAACCGTTAGACAGACATTTTCCAATGGAGTTACAGCAAGGGAAACTCGGAAAAATCACGATAAAAGAAATGATTACAGAAAACAACCAAACAAAAGTCATCTACACAGTGGAGGGGAGGCTTCCTACCTATCAAGCAAACTCCCTTACTTTTGAAGATGAACATGGGAATGTGGTTGAAAATGAAGTGATGCCTGGAAACTCAAAAAATGAATTTATTCAAGTTTTACCAGCGTTAGATGCTCATAAAAGATATCAAGCCGTAACTCATGATTTTAGCCATATGAAGATAAATGAGGATCTCATTTTTACGATTAAATTGAAATAAGAATGACATCATAGGCGGAGAGGGTTGAGATATGTGTCAAGTTTTGTCGAGAAATCGATATATTGGAAAAGTCGCTCATAAGTTGGGGAAAGTCGCTCATAAATTAGAAAAGTCGCTCATAAATCAGAAAAGTCGCTCATAAATCTCAAAATTCGCTCATAAGTCAGTCGGGGAGGCAAAAATCCCCGGCTGATTGTCATTTCTAGATAATGGGTGGAGATTTGTGGCATATATATCCCTTCTCTTTTCGACAAAAGACGTTATAATAGATACATGTTAAGTAGGAAGAGGGTAAAAAATGGAATATTCCAAAAGTAAATTAAGTGAGGAAAAAGTTTTCAAAGACCCTGTTCATCGTTATGTTCATGTTAGAGATCGCGTGATTTGGGATTTAATTGGAACGAAGGAATTCCAACGATTGCGTCGAATTCGACAATTAGGAACATCGTTTTTAACTTTCCATGGGGCGGAACATAGTCGCTTTAATCATTCTTTGGGAGTGTACGAAATTGTTCGCCGTATTGTAGATGATGTGTTTCCTGGACGACCAGGATGGGATAAAGAAGAGCGATTATTATCATTATGTGCTGCTCTTCTACATGATTTAGGACATGGTCCATTTTCTCATTCGTTTGAAAAGGTATTTCATTTAGACCATGAAAACTTCACAAGAGAAATTATATTAGGGGATACAGAAGTTCATGCTGTTCTTGCGCGAGTTTCAGCTGATTTTCCTAAAAAAGTATCAGAAGTCATTGCAAAAACATACGATAATACCTTAGTCATCAGTCTCATTTCAAGTCAAATTGATGCCGATCGGATGGATTATTTACAACGTGATGCCTATTTCACGGGGGTTAGCTATGGGCATTTTGATATGGAAAGGCTCCTGCGAGTGATGAGGCCACGCGAAGAGCAAGTTGTGTTTAAATATAGTGGAATGCATGCGGTTGAGGACTACATAATGAGCCGCTATCAAATGTATTGGCAAGTATACTTCCATCCTGTAACGAGAAGTGCGGAAGTGATTTTAACGAAAATTTTACATCGAGCGAAAGAATTGCACCGCAATCACTACTCTTTCAAACATGAACCCCTGCATTTTTATTCTTTATTTCAGGATCAGGTAACATTAGAAGACTATTTAAAATTAGATGAAGCGATTATTCTCTACTATTTCCAAATGTGGCAAGAGGAAGAGGACGCTATTTTAAAAGACTTATGTCACCGATTTGTGAATCGACATTTATTTAAGTATGTTGAATTTGACCCTGCAAAAGAATACCGCAAACATAGTGAACTTGAAAAATTATTTAAAGAAGCAGGGATTGACCCGGATTATTATCTAGTTGTGGATTCCTCATCGGATTTACCATACGATTTTTACCGACCTGGTGAAGAAGAGGAACGTTTGCCTATTTACTTATTAATGAAAAATGATGAACTGCGTGAGTTGTCGAGGGAGTCAGATATAGTCGATGCTATTTCCGGAAAAAGAAGAACCGATCATAAACTGTATTTCCCTGCTGATTTCATTCAAGATGACTCATCGGAACCGGCGATTAAACGTCAAATTCGTCGTATATTAGAAATTTAGTAAAGAATTTTGGACTTTTTGAAGTAGGAGTTGACGTACCATTGTTGAAAGAACATGCAAAATTGATGAGTACCTTTGCTGCTTGTGGTGAAATTGTTGGACGAAAAAAATTACAAAAGATGATTTATATTGCGAAACAACTCACTTTTCCCTTCCAAGAAAAATTCCAATTTCACTTTTATGGTCCTTATTCCGAGGAATTAACTTTAAAAGTAGAAGAATTAACAAATCTAGGATTTATCGATGAAGTAAGGGAGAAGAAGGGTGGCTATTATCAGTATCGCTACACAGTTTCCGATGAAGGAACCCATTTCTTGGAACGCTACCAAGTGGAGATTCCTTATTTAGAAGAATGTGTACTTGATATGAATGAACAAAATGCTCGCTTTCTTGAACTAGTATCGACTGTCCTTTACTTTTCTCATTTAGAACGACAAGAAGTGGCAGAGAAAATTTTCACTTTAAAAAGCAAACAGCGATACACAGAAGAAGAAATTGAAGACGCCTATAAATATATAGAAAAATTAACAAAAATAGCTAAGCCGAATTAAGTGCTTAGCTATTTTTTCTTGAACTATGTAGGTTTCTAGAAGACCTATGTGTTGTGTACCCGAAGCAAGGGATTTGCACCATTTCCCGGACTTTATGCATAATTTCCACGAACATTTGCGTATTTGCTGAAATATTTGTATATTTCCCACGGACAATTGCACCATTTTCCAAAGTTTATACATATTTCCTAAGAATATATGCGCTAATCCACTTCTCCCCTTAGATCTTCTCACTAGAATCGGATCTCCTACTCTTGATCGCTTAAACGTTTTCCTGCCACGGCATAGTGGTTTTTCGACATCTCTTCAATAAAAACAGTGACTTTTTCTTTGGATGCACCAGTTGTTTCACTTACGGCATCTGTTACTTTTTCTACTAATGCTCTTTTTTGATCTTCTGTTCGTCCTTCAAGCATTTTAACCGTTACGTATGGCATATAAATCGCCCCTTTTCTAATATTTTTTATCATTCAAATTGTATTCTTTTCTAAAGAAACAAGCAAGGTGACATGCTTATGGGATGAAATGATTCCCTTTTTTGTATACTATTAATACATAGATTTCCTTCATGTTTTTAGGAAGGTTAAAAGGGGAGCGAGCGATTGGAGAGATTTTTTGCGTTTTCATTAGAGGAATTACCTTTTGTCATCATTACTTTATTAGTTGCCTTTACGGTTCATGAATTTTCCCATGCATTTGTTGCTTATAAATTTGGAGATCCGACAGCGAAGAATCAGGGAAGATTAACATTGAACCCTGTCCATCATTTAGACCCGTTCGGAGCTTTATTTATATTATTAACAGGATTTGGGTGGGCGCGACCTGTGCCAGTCAATCGAAAGTTTTTTAAAAAACCACGCCTTGCAGGAGTACTTGTCTCCTTAGCTGGTCCTTTAAGTAATTTAGTCATCGCTGTGATTTCTTATGCGATTATGTTTCTTTTCATCTCTAGTGGGATGAACAATGCCCCGATGTTTTTGATTGATTTACTGAATATGATGGTGTGGCTTAATGTCGTATTATTTGTTTTTAATCTTTTGCCACTGCCACCACTGGATGGTTATCGGATCATCGAGGATTTAGCTCCTGTACATATAAGAGTCAAGATGAGTCAATGGGAACAATATGGTGTATTAATTTTCCTCATTATTGTGATCACCCCGCTATACCGAGTTACCATTCAGCCAATTTTTAGCATTGTGATTCCAGCTATTTTAAAAGGCTTTAATTCTATGTTTATTCAGCTATTTACATTATTTTCATAAAGTAAGACTTCATTCAGTGGGTTTTACTGCCCTTTATGGATGGGATCAACAAACATTATTTTAAGGGAGTGGTTTGATTGGAAAATAAGAAAAAAATGGACTTTAATATTATTAAAAATGACCCAACGGACGGTCATCGTGGTTTTGGAAAAGGGAGTTTAAGCTTAGAAAATGTATCTCCTGTATTTGTGGATATTGAAGAGGGAGAAGCATTTGTCGATATTGGAGCTATGCATGCTCGGAGTACAGTGGAAAAGGGGATTAAATTTTTACCTAATAAAGAAGAAGTAAAAGGGGGAAAACCATACTGGTTAGTGTGGGTAACCATTGATCGAAATGAGGAAGGCCCCTATTATTATGGCGTAACAGCTTGCGAAATGACGGTAAACCGTGAGATCCGAAGAGGGTATAAATCCCTTCCAGAGCATGTAAACCGAATGGATAAATCGATGAAAGGGCATATTATTGTTGACCATATGGATGAGAAATCAAAGAAAGTATTGGGAGAATTCTTGAAAAATCATGATGAAAATATATGGAGACATTCAAGCGAGGAGTTAAAAAGTAGTTTAGCATAGCAATTAATTCCAATAAAGTGAACATTTTTTGAACTTTTTTTAATTTCTTGTTCGCATCTTGCTGTTTAGGGCGAAAAAAAGTAAACTTATATACAAAGTTGCATAAGTATACTAGGACATGAAAAACCTCGGGCCGCACACCCGAGGTTTTTCAATTGCTTTTTAAGAAACGATAAAATTTAGCTTACTGGATGTCCGTTTGAAAAATTTCGTCTAGCGAATTTCTTTCCCTCCGATAAGTCAACAACGGCTCGTGAACTACCTCGCCGTGTATCCTTTATCTCGGTCTAAACTTGTGAAATCCGTACGCCGATGATCAGGCGCTTCCGCTTTTGTTGTCGTCTAGCTCCAGCGCCTATCGTCTAGCGAATTTCTCCGTTTTTTCCCTCCGATAAGTCAACAACGGCTCGTGAACTACCTCGCCGTGTTTCCTTTATCTCAGTCAAAAACTACGAAATTCGTACGCCGATGATCAAGGCGCTTCCGCTTTTGTTTCTTACCTTCCGAGGAGGCGTTGTAGCCAATTTTTTTCATTTTCTTCTTCTTTTTTCTTCTTAGGTTTTTGTTTTTTCTTCGGTTGGTCGAGGTGATCGGTGCAATATTCTGTCGGCTCTGTCCCTTTTGAAAAATACGTGATACGTGAGACAGGGCATTGGGGCGTAGCGAGTTTTCCGTTTGTTGGATTAATGGATACGGCTTTCACCCCTTTAGGAGGCTTGAATTTCTTAATCGGCTTCGTCGCTAGGGATTCCTCCATAAATTTTGCCCAAATCTTTTTCGCATATTTTTTATCAGCGGTTAGGGTGATCTCACTTCCGTTGTCATATCCCGTCCAAATACCCGATACAAGTTGGGGGGTAAAACCAATCATCCAATGATCTGCTTTAGTAGACCCAGATTTTCCAGCGTAAGGTCTTGTTAATTGATTGGAGATCGTCGCACCAGTTACACTCGCATACCCACTTAGTTTTGGATCGAACATCCCTGTCATCATATGGGACATGACGAACGTTAAATCAGGCTTTAATTGTTGCTCTTCTGTTGATTTGTTCTCATAGATGACTTCCCCATCGTAATTTTCCACACGTTTAATAAATACCGGTTCACTGGCTTTTCCACCATTTGCAAAAAGACTATAGGCATTCACCATCTCTATTACTTTTGCTCCTGAAGTTCCAAGAGCAAGAGAAGGCACCTTTTTTAAATCAGTCGTAATTCCAAACTTTTTCGCAGTATCGACCAATGTTTGCTCATTGAGAAAAAGATGGGTTTTGACAGCATAAATATTATCGGAAACAGCTAGTGCTTGTGCCATTGTGACCTCATCATTCGCATATTTATTGTTGAAATTATGTGGTTGATATTGATCTTTTCCTTTGTTAAAGGTAAAGGTCGTCGGTTCACTTCTCATCGTTGTAGCCGGTGTAAACCCTTTTTCCAATGCTGCATAATAGAGGATTGGCTTCATGGTTGAACCGGGCTGTCTAATCGCTTGGACCGCTCGATTATAGGGGCTTTCCTCATAATCTCGTCCCCCTACAAGTGCGGTTACGTAATGGTTTTTTGGATTCATCGCTACAAAGCCCAACTGGATTTCGGAATCAGGTGAAATTGTTTCTTGGACGGCCTTTTCGGCAATTTTCTGCTGTTTCGTATTTAATGTTGTATAGACTCGTAGGCCACCTAAATCGATGGTTCGGTCATCGATATTTAATTTTGTCTTTAATAAATTTTTCACGACATCCTGGAAATAAGGTGCAACACTTAATTGTTGTTGAGAATACTCGCCAATTATTTTTAGCTTTTCATTTTTAGCTGCTACAAGCTGCTCATGATGGATTTTGCCTAACTCCTCCATTTCCTGAAGGATGATTGCTTGCCTCTGCTTTGCTTTTTCTGTAGAGACGACTGGAGAATATAGACTAGGCCCCTTTGGAATCCCGGCTAACATAGAAGCTTCGGCCAATGTTAAATTTTTTGCATCTTTACCAAAATAAAACTGGCTAGCTGCCTGTACTCCGTATGCACCATGTCCGTAATAAATGGTATTTAAGTAACCTTCTAAGATCTGTTCCTTTGTATAGTTCATCTCAATGCGAATAGCATAGAATGCTTCAGAAAGCTTTCGATTCCAAGACTTTTCATGGGAAAGAAAGAGGTTTCTAGCATATTGTTGTGTAATCGTACTAGCACCTTGAACCTTTGCCATTGCTTTAACATCAGCAACAACGGCCCCGGCGATTCTTTTTAAGTCTAGGCCAAAATGATCGTAAAACTTGCGATCCTCAATGGCAACGGTAGCATGAATAATATGGGGTGAAATATCCTCGATATCGACCCAATATCTTTTTTCCCCGCTATTACTCTCCCCAATTAAATGACCATCGTTGGAAAAGTAGAGGGTAGATTGTGGGACAGCAAGAGGTGGGGGGCCCAGTATTTTTGCGTAAATGAATAATCCAAGGATCCCTGCTAAACATAATAAAAGGATACTGAAGAATATAATGATGAGAGCACGTAAGTATTTCATTGCTCGGTTGAACCTAGAATTCGTAATGATTTCCATTGTATTTCCCCTCACTTATATCTAGGTAAAAAAATGTATTACTAGTATGGAAAAATGAGAAGATAATTAAACATGAGAAGTCTTTTATCTTATTATTTTTTGAAGAGGATCAAAATAATCTCGTCTTCTATAAAAGTTTTTATTTTAAAATTTAGTAGTTTCTACTATAATTTTTCTCATGTTTAAAAATATTTAACTTTTTAACAAAGAAAGGGTGCCGATCACATGGGTGGACTTTGGTTTACAGAAAAACAAACAGAAAACTTCGGTATTACGATGAAGATCAAAAAGACTTTACATACAGAACAAACAGATTTTCAATACCTTGAAATGGTTGAAACAGAAGAGTGGGGAAATATGTTGCTACTTGATGGCATGGTGATGACTTCTGTTAAAGACGAATTCGTTTATCATGAAATGGTGGCACATGTTCCATTATTCACACATCCTCATCCAGAAAACGTTCTAGTCGTTGGAGGGGGCGATGGTGGTGTTATTCGTGAAGTTTTAAAACACCCAAGTGTGAAAAAAGCGACATTAGTGGATATCGATGGAAAGGTTATTGAGTACTCTAAAAAATTTCTACCTGAAATTGTTTGTGGATTAGACGACGACCGTGTCGAAGTACGTGTAGATGATGGCTTTATGCATATTGCCAAAAGTGAAAATGAATATGATGTAATTTTAGTTGATTCTACAGAACCAGTAGGACCAGCTGTTAATCTATTTACAAAAGGTTTTTATGCTGGGATTGCGAAAGCTTTGAAAGAGGATGGGATTTTTGTTGCCCAGACGGATAACCCTTGGTTTAAAGCGGATCTTATTCGTGAAGTGCAACGTGATGTGAAAGAAATTTTCCCAATCACACGCCTTTACGTAGCAAATATTCCAACATACCCAAGTGGACTTTGGACATTTACAATAGGATCCAAAAAATATGATCCATTACAAGTTCGCGATGAACGCTTTCATGAGATTGAAACAAAATACTACACGAAAGAACTTCATAAAGCAGCTTTTGTGTTGCCGAAATTCGTAAAAGACTTAACAGAATAGGGGGGAGCACATAATGCGCTTTGATGAAGCTTATTCAGGTAAAGTATTTATTGGTAGTTGTCCAAATTATGGAGAGAGTGAAGTAGTACTTTATGGAATGCCGATGGACTGGACAGTCAGTTATCGCCCTGGTTCTCGTTTTGGTCCCGGTCGTATTCGTGAAGTATCGATTGGTTTAGAGGAATATAGTCCTTATTTGGACCGTGAACTCAAGGAGATCAAGTATTTCGATGCGGGAGATATTCCTCTCCCATTTGGAAACGCACAGCGCAGTTTAGATATGATTGAAGCTTTTGTGGATAAGCTGTTAAACGATGGGAAATTTCCGCTAGGTATGGGGGGAGAGCATCTTGTTTCATGGCCGGTGATGAAATCTGTCTATAAAAAATACCCTGATCTAGCGGTTATTCATATGGATGCGCATACAGATTTACGGACGGAATATGAAGGAGAGCCGCTTTCCCATTCCACACCTATTCGAAAAGTGGCCGAATTAATCGGGCCAGAAAATGTTTATTCATTTGGGATTCGCTCCGGGATGAAAGAAGAATTCCAATGGGCAAAGGAAAACGGCATGCATATTTCTAAATTTGAAGTACTGGAACCATTAAAGGAAATACTGCCAAAATTGATGAATCGTCCAGTATACGTGACGATTGATATCGATGTGCTTGACCCTGCCCATGCACCTGGCACAGGGACGGTTGATGCAGGGGGAATTACTTCTAAGGAATTACTTGCCTCCATCCATGAAATTGCCAGATCAGAAGTACAAGTCATTGGAGCTGATTTAGTGGAAGTGGCTCCTGTCTACGATGCCTCTGAACAAACCGCTAATACAGCGAGCAAGCTCATTCGTGAAATGCTTCTCGGTTGGGTAAAATAAAAAGGCTATTTTGGTAAGCTTTGTTGTAATTAGAATAAAGCGATCTCTAGGGCGAAAAGGTTCGAAGTGGGACTAATGGGATCAAAAAATATTTTTTAACAAAAACCAATAGAAATAAAGAAAGGGTGTTCCATAGACGATTAGTCTTTTTGGAACCCCCTTTTCTATTTCTGCTTCATTTGCTCCTCAAGTTTTTGAAACCAATTGCCTTTGGCCAAAAGTAACAAAAAATTGATCCATTGCATTTTAAACTAATAATTCCTATAATGGTAAAGTTAAAGTGAAGGCGACTGTATAGGCGCGACAAGCAAATGAAGGGCCTTGGCGTGGCCGCAATTAGCCACAGAAAGGACAGTCAGTTGACCTCGAGCCGCTAGGAGCCGGAACTGGATAAAGTTAAAGTGGAGGCGACTGCCAAGCGGCGACAAGCAACTGAAGGGCCTTGACGTGGCCGCAATAAGCCACAGAAAGGACAGTCAGTTGACCTCGAGCCGCTAGGAGCCGGAACTGGATAAAGTTAAAGTGGAGGCGACTGCCGAGCGGCGACAAGCAAATGAAGGGCCTTGGCGTGGCCGCAATTAGCCACAGAAAGGACAGTCAGTTGACCTCGAGCCGCTAGGAGCCGGAACTAGATAAAGTTAAAGTGGAGGCGACTGCCATAAGCTGCAATTGCAAAAAATACTCCGCTGCAATGAAATTTAAATAAAAGGATGTGGATGTTTTGGCAGAACCCGCTAAAAAGACGCCTGTCAAAATTCACTTAAAGACAACAATAGAGCAGGAAGATGAGAAGGAAACTATTGAACTCGCTCTATTTGGTCAATACTATCAAAAGGGAAATAATTCTTATTTAAAATATGAAGAAGTACATGAAGAAGGTACTGTTCAAACGATTGTGAAAATGTCTGAGCAACAAGCACTTATTTTGCGAAATGGTGCGATTAAAATGAGGCTACCTTTTCAGTTAGAGGGAACGTTAAATGGTTCTCATGAAAGCCCATTTGGGACATTACTTCTAACAACAAGGACAAACGAATTGGCCCATCATACATATACAGACATTCCTATAAATGGTGAATTTCAAATCTCTTATCAGTTGATGATGCAAGAACAAATAGCAGGGAATTATACTATGAGCATTCAATATAAGGAGGAGGAAAACAGTTGGTAAACATTACGGAACAAGTACAAGAAGAGCTAAAGGCTGAAATCAAAGCGGCCGTTATAAAAGCAAACTTAGCGAAAGAGGAAGAAATCCCGGCAGTTATTTTAGAAACACCGAAGGAAAAGGCACATGGTGATTACTCTACCAATATGGCCATGCAACTTGCACGAATTGCTAAGAAAGCACCGAGAATGATTGCAGAAGAAATCATCACACACTTCGACTCAACGAAAGCTTCTATTGAAAAAATTGAAATTGCTGGACCAGGTTTTATTAATTTTTATATGAACAATCAATACTTAACGGCTTTAATCCCGACGATTTTAAAATCTGGGGATCATTACGGCGAGTCAACTGTTGGGAATGGTGAGAAGGTTCAAGTTGAATTCGTATCAGCCAACCCAACAGGGGATCTTCATCTTGGTCATGCTCGCGGGGCTGCTGTAGGGGATTCCTTATGTAATATTTTAGAAAAAGCAGGATATGATGTAACCCGTGAATATTATACAAATGATGCTGGAAATCAAATCCACAATTTAGCCTTATCGGTTGAAGCACGTTATTTTCAAGCATTAGGAAAAGAAAAAGAAATGCCACAAGACGGATATCATGGAGCAGACATCATTCAAATTGGAAAAGATCTAGCGAAAGAGCATGGAGAGAAACTTGCCCAAATGGATGAGAAAGAACGGTACAATTTCTGTCGTCAATTCGGTTTAAAATATGAGATGGAAAAATTAAAAAGGGATTTAGCCAATTTCCGTGTGAACTTTGATGTATGGTTTTCTGAAACTTCCTTATATCAAAATGGAAAAATTGATGAAGCATTACATACACTTCGGGAAAATGGCCATATTTATGAAAAGGATGGCGCCGTTTGGTTCCGTTCGACCACATTTGGGGATGATAAAGATCGTGTATTAATTAAAAGCGATGGATCGTATACGTATTTAACACCAGATATTGCTTATCATAAAGATAAATTTGATCGTGGACATCAAAAGGTGATTAATATTTGGGGAGCCGACCATCATGGATATATTCCGAGAATGAAGGCAGCCATTGAAGCGCTTGGATATAACCGCGATGCCTTGGAAGTTGAAATTATTCAACTTGTCCATTTGTATAAAAATGGCGAAAAAATGAAGATGAGTAAAAGAACTGGGAAGGCCGTCACAATGCGTGATCTGATTGAAGAAGTTGGCTTAGATGCCGTCCGTTATTTCTTTGCGATGAGAAGTGCTGATACTCATATGGACTTTGATCTTGACTTGGCTGTTTCACAATCAAATGAAAACCCTGTTTATTATGCACAATATGCTCATGCACGAATTTCTAGTATTTTACGTCAAGGTGAAGATCATGGATTTACATTAGAATCTAATGCGGATTTATCATTACTTGGGGCGGAAAAGGAAATCGATTTGCTGAAGAAATTAGGGGAATTCCCGCAAGTCATTTCAGACGCAGCTGGGAAGCGTACTCCACATAGAGTGGTGACATACATTCAAGAATTAGCTTCTACTTTCCACAGCTTCTACAATGCTGAGAAAGTATTAAATACAGAAAATGAAGCTCTTTCCAAAGCGCGTCTTGCATTGGTGAAAGCTGTGCAAATGACATTGAAAAACGCTTTAAATACAATCGGTGTTTCTGCTCCAGAAAAAATGTAACAAATGGAACTGCCTCAAAAAAGCGCCTGTACCTCTTGGTAAATACCTTTAGGGCCCCGCTAATAGGAGGCAGTTTTTTTAGTATAGAGGGAAAATCAAGTAACATAATAAGGAAAAATAATAAAGGGGGAAAATCGTGAAAGAAGTCTTCTTATCCTTACTTTGTGGTTTTACTGTAGGAGTTATTTTCGCCATTTTTCGACTACCCATTCCGGCCCCACCAGCACTTGCCGGAATAGCAGGGATTATTGGAATTTATCTTGGATTCAAGATCATCACATGGCTTTCTCCATTATTTCAATCTTTTTTTCGTTGAGGGAAGTCTAGTTAGGGATAAAATTTAAAACAGTGGATAACCTTTTAAAAATGTTATCCACTACTAGCTCCAGCGCCTATCGTCTAGCGAATTTCTCCGTCTTTTCTCTACGATAAGTCAACATCAGCTCGTAAAACTGCCTCGCTGTGTTTCCTTTATCTCAGTCAAAGACTACGAAATTCATACGCCGATGTACGAGGCGCTTCTGCTTTTGTTTTCGTCTAGCAACAGCGCCTATCGTCTAGCGAATTTCTCCGTCTTTTCCCTACGATAAGTCAACATCAGCTCGAAAAGGACCTCGCTGTGTTTCCTTTATCTCAGTTAAAGACTACGAAATCCGTACGCCGATGATCAAGGCGCTTCTGCTTTTGTTTTTACAAAAATGGTGCAATCATTTTGCCGATCATCATTTTGAACTTTGTGAAGTAACTAGCTTTCTGCAATTGTTTTATAGTGAGCCTTTCTGAATTATTAAGATCTACGAGAAACATGTGCTTTACTTTTTGAATAAAGATTTCATCGTGAATTAAGCAATTGCATTCATCGTTAATAAAAAAACTTCTTTGATCGAAATTGGCTGTTCCTACATCGCAAATTTTGTCGTCAAATATATATACTTTCGCATGATAAAATCCATTTAAATATAAATACACTTCCGCATTTAGTTCGAGGAGCTTTTTTAAATAGGATAACCCCGCTTCTTTCACCATTAGGTGGTCGGCCATCTTTGGAATTAGAATGGTCACTTTAACCCCACGGTTTAGGGCGTCTATTAAAGCGCAAAAAACTTTTTGACTAGGGATGAAATAAGGGGATCCGATGATGATCGAATATTTCGCATTCGAAATAAATTCATAAAAGGTTCCCTCTAAGCCAACTCCTTCAGTCGAAAGAAAATGGTGTCGAATATTCCCTTTCGGTTGAGGAGGGAAATAAGCTTTTTCTTGCAAGTAATCTACTCCCGTCGCATTTTTCCAATTTAAAAGAAATTCCTGTTGAAGATCATGAACTCCTTCGCCAATGATTTTTATATGATAATCTCTCCAAGGTGAAAGTTTTTTATCTTGATTTATATACTCCTTCCCAACATTAAAGCCGCCAAGATAAGCAATTTCATGGTCAATTACGGTAATTTTCCTATGATTTCTTTTTTGGAGAGTATAAAAGAAAAATGGCGGACGCGATTTGTGTGTGAAGGCAATGTCAACATGATTCTTTTTTAATTGACGAATGGTAGATTTTTTTACTTTATAGGAACCAAGCCAATCCATAAGGAGTTTCACCTTTACTCCTTGTTCTGCCTTTTTCTCTAGTAGGGAAAGAAATTGTTGACTAAATTGATCATCTTTCACAATATAAAAAAGGGTATGGACACTTTTTTTAGCCTTTGCTATATCCTCAAACAAATCGTGAAATAATTCAGGCCCATCATTGTACAATTTCATATCACTATGGCGAGGTGGAAAATGTCGGATGTCTGCTTTTTGACGAAATGCTTTTTCCCCTAATCGAAAATCTAATATGATCAAAAAAAATAAAAATATTGCGATGAACAAACTGGTCCATAACCATATCAATGGGAAATCCCTCTCTTGTTTTAAAAATTTTTAAAAAATAAAGACTAATCAAATTCAGAAAAACATGTTATATTTCTAGTACAAGATAGTCTGCCCTTTTCCTAGTAGTTTAAATTCAAAATCTCCCCTTCAACATCATGGAAAAATTTCCCGATTAAAATTTTTAATAAAAAGCGTTGACTGAATGCTCATTCACTATATAATAGAGTTAAGAAACATTCTGAAAATTTTTCATTTTTGCAAAAAGGGGGGCAAGATGATGACATCTTGGGAAGGAGTGTTTACTAAGGTATGAACGGATTATTATGGATTAACTTAATTGCAACCATTCTTGTAATCGCTTACGGAGTTGGATTGTTTCTATACGTGGTCAAAACGCGTATTGAATATATTAAGTTAGGGAAAAAAGTAGAGTTCGATAATAATGTAAAGGAACGTCTGAACAAAATTTGGGTTTTTGTTTTTGGTCAGAAGAAATTGTTGAAGGATAAGAAAAGTGGAGCATACCACGTTATGTTCTTCTATGGATTTCTCCTAGTTCAATTTGGAGCCATTGATTTTATTTGGAAAGGAATTGTTCCAGGCTCTCATTTACCTTTAGGGCCATTGTACGAAGGATTCAAAGTCTTCCAAGAGATTGTCACACTTGTTATTTTAGTGGCGGTTGTCTGGGCGTTTTATCGTCGTTACATCGAAAAGCTTGTACGTTTAAAACGCGGTTTAAAATCAGGACTTGTATTAATTTTTATTGGAACGCTGATGGTTTCCGTTCTAATTGGAAATGGAATGGATTTAATTTGGCATGAAGGAGGGAACGTGCATTGGGCATGGTCTGAACCCGTTGCTTCTGCCATTGGTGTCGCATTTGCCGGTATAGGTGAAGTTGCCGCTATCACAGTGTTTTATGTGATGTGGTGGATTCATTTAGTCACACTACTTGTGTTCTTAGTGTATGTTCCACAAGGAAAACACGCTCACTTACTTGCTGGGCCTGCGAACGTATATTTAAACCGTTTAGACAAGCCTGGAAAATTAAGACCGATTGACTTTGAAGATGAATCTCAAGAGTTTTTTGGTGTAGGGAAAATTGAAGATTACAATCAACTTCAACTAGTTGATTTATATGCATGTGTAGAATGTGGAAGATGTACGAATATGTGTCCAGCGACAGGTACAGGGAAGATTCTTTCCCCGATGGATTTGATTGTAAAACTCCGTGATCATCTGACATTACATGGTGCTGCTGTGACATCGAAGCAACCATGGGTACCAACGTTTGCTTTTTCTAATACAAAGGGGAATCAACTAGCATTAGCACAAGCTCAAGGTACTGGGGAAGCTGCAGCAACACTTGAATATAACCCAAGTTTAATTGGGGATGTCATTACAGAAGAGGAAATTTGGGCCTGTACAACGTGTCGTAACTGTGAAGATCAATGTCCAGTTATGAACGAACATGTTGACAAAATTATTGACTTACGTCGTTATCTTGTCTTAACAGAAGGGAAAATGGATGCTGACGCACAAAGAGCGATGCAAAATATCGAGCGTCAAGGAAACCCTTGGGGATTAAACCGCAAAGAGAAGGAAAATTGGCGTGAAGGCAGAGAGGATATCCATGTACCTACTGTAAAAGAAGTGAAGAAAGCCGGAGAAGAATTCGAATATTTATTCTGGGTTGGCGCTATGGGTGCATTTGATAACCGAAGCCAAAAGATCGCTCTATCCTTTGCTAAATTATTAAATGAAGCAGGTGTGAAATTTGCAATACTTGGAAATAAGGAGAAAAACTCTGGAGATACTCCACGCCGTCTAGGAAATGAGTTCTTATTCCAAGAGTTAGCAACAGCTAATATTGCAGAATTTGAGAAAAATGATGTGAAAAAGATCGTCACGATTGATCCACATGCATACAATATATTTAAGAATGAATACCCTGATTTTGGTTTAGAAGCAGAGGTGTATCATCATACAGAATTGTTAGCGAAGCTTGTGAAAGAAGGAAAATTAGTTCCTAAATACGAAGTAAATGAAACCATCACTTTCCATGATTCCTGTTATTTAGGGCGCTACAATGAAGTATACGATCCTCCACGTGAAATCTTAAAATCAATTTCAGGTGTGAAATTAATTGAAATGGAACGTAACCGTGAAACAGGAATGTGCTGTGGAGCAGGTGGAGGACTTATGTGGATGGAGGAAGATACAGGGCATCGAATCAATGTTGCGCGTACTGAACAAGCTTTAAATGTGAATCCATCCGTTATTAGTTCAGGTTGTCCTTACTGCTTGACAATGCTATCTGACGGAACGAAGGCGAAGGAAGTAGAGGACAAAGTATCTACACTTGATGTTGCTGAAATTCTTGAAAAAGCGGTCTGTGGGGAGCCGAAGAATGACACGGTCGCATCTTAATCTAGCTAAACAAAGAAACAAGGTCCCCGAAATAACCAAGGGAATGTGCATGAATACTTGGAAAATGAACGAACTTTAGGGAATCTAGCATGATCATCTAATAAATTTATGATTTTTTAATAAAATTGTTTAAATTCAGACAAATTTCTTATAGAATAGAGGTAAAGGGACAATCTGTCCCTTTCCTTCATCATTTTATGCGAGCGAGCGTTCAGTCGAAGAAGTGAAAGCGTTTACCAATGTGAAAGGAGTGATTGGAATGGTTAGAACGGTTATTTTAGGAGGGGCACGTACACCTTTTGCAAAGTTTGGCGGTTCACTAAGTTCTCTTACAGGAGTCGAACTTGGAGGAATTGCGGTCAAAGAAGCACTACAAAGAGCAAATGTATCTCCAGATGAAGTGGATGAAGTAATTTTAGGAACTGTTTTACAAGGAGGTCAAGGGCAAATTCCATCTCGCCAAGCCGCTAGAAAGGCTGGGATTCCTTGGAATGTAAAAACCGAAACAGTAAATAAAGTTTGTGCTTCAGGGTTAAGAAGTGTTACATTGGCGGATCAAATTATTCGTGCTGGGGATGAAGAGGTGATTGTGGCTGGTGGAATGGAATCCATGTCAAATGCACCTTATTTTCTTCCAAAAGTAAGAAATGGTCTACGAATGGGGGATGCGAAGGTCATCGATTTAATGGTTCATGATGGATTAACATGCAGTTTCTCCGGAGTACATATGGGGACATATGGGAATAAAACAGCCGAAGAAATGGATCTATCAAGAGAATCCCAAGATGAATGGTCCTACCGAAGTCATCAACTAGCTATTCAAGCAATCGAGTCAGGGAAGTTTCAAGATGAAATTGTTCCAGTAGAAGTACCACAAAGAAAAGGAGAACCTATCACGGTTTCGATGGATGAAGCACCACGGAAAGACACTTCTTTAGAAAAACTCTCAAAACTTTCTCCAGCTTTTGATAAAAACGGTACCATTACAGCTGGTAATGCACCAGGTGTAAATGACGGGGCAGCTGCACTTGTCGTCATGAATGAAGAACGTGCTGCCAAAGAAGGAAAGCAGCCATTGGCCTATATACTAGGACATTCAGCTATTGCAATTGAAGCAGCCGATTTTCCACAAACACCAGGTTTAGTCATTAATGAGCTTCTGAAAAAGACAGGGAAAACAGTAGAAGAAATTGATTTATTTGAAATTAACGAGGCTTTTGCTGCTGTTGCTCTTGCTAGTATGAAAATCGCTAATCTTGATCCTAATAAGGTGAATGTCAATGGTGGAGCGGTTGCATTAGGTCACCCAATCGGTGCTAGTGGAGCGAGAATCATTTTAACATTAGCCTATGAATTGAAAAGACGAGGCGGAGGTATTGGGATTGCGGCAATTTGTAGTGGTGGGGGTCAAGGGGACGCCATCATGATTGAAGTACCAAAGCAATAATCAAGAACGATCTTGCGAATTATTTTGATAGATTGTAAACATTTAGGGGGAACAAATGATGAAAATCCAAAAAATAATGGTTATTGGAGCAGGACAAATGGGATCCGGTATTGCCCAAGTATGCGCCCAATCAGGATTTCAAGTAGTACTAAATGATTTAAAGGATGAATTTTTAGATCGAGGACTCGGAGTCATTACTAAAAATTTAACAAGACAAGTGGATAAAGGAAGAATGACAGAAGCGGATAAAGATCAAGTATTAGCTAATATTACAAGATCCACTAATCTCCAAGACGCTTCATCTGTTGATTTAGTCATTGAAGCAGCTGTTGAAAATATGGAAATTAAAACAAAGATCTTTGAACAGCTTGATGAAATTGCACCAAAAGAAACAATCTTAGCGTCAAATACTTCGTCATTACCTATTACAGAAATTGCAGCTGCAACGAAACGTCCAGAAAAAGTAATTGGAATGCATTTTATGAATCCAGTTCCTGTTATGAAATTAGTTGAAATTATTCGCGGTCTAGCAACGACAGATGAAGTCTATCAAGCGATTGAAGATTTAACGAAAGCATTAAGCAAAGTACCAGTCGAAGTAAATGACTTTCCAGGATTTGTTTCGAACCGTGTTCTAATGCCAATGATTAACGAGGCTGTCTATACTTTATATGAAGGGGTAGCAACAAAAGAAGCGATCGATGATGTGATGAAGCTTGGGATGAACCATCCAATGGGACCATTAACATTAGCTGACTTTATTGGTCTTGATACATGCTTGTACATTATGGAAATCCTTCATGAGGGATTCGGTGATGATAAATATCGCCCATGCCCATTATTGAGAAAATATGTAAAAGCGGGTTGGTTAGGTAAGAAGACTGGCAGAGGATTCTACACTTACGAGTAATAAGTGGAAGGATGTTCGATTTGACATGGCAGCATGAAAAAGGGGGACATAATTGTGAAGCTTTTATTTACAGAAGAGCAAGAAATGATGCGTAAAATGGTCAGGGATTTTGCCCAAACTGAGATTGCACCTTTTGTTGAAAGTATGGAAGAAGGGGAATTTCCAAGAGAGATTATTAAGAAAATGGCTGAATTAGGGCTGATGGGAATTACGATTCCAGAAGAATATGGTGGCAGTAATATGGATTTCACATCCTATATTATTGCAATCAATGAATTGTCGAAAGTAAGCGCAACAGTCGGTGTGATTCTTTCTGTGCATACTTCAGTAGGAACCAATCCGATTTTATACTTTGGAAATGAAGAGCAGAAAAGAAAGTATGTACCGAAATTAGCGGCGGGAGAATATTTGGGAGCATTTTGCTTAACAGAACCTAGTGCTGGTTCAGACGCGGCAAGCTTGAAAACTCGAGCAGTCAAACAAGGGGATCAATATATAATTAATGGTTCAAAAGTATTTATTACAAACGGGGGAGAAGCAGATACATATGTTGTTTTTGCTTCCACTAACCCAGAAGCAGGGAGCAAAGGGATTTCTGCCTTTATCGTGGAGAAAGGTACACCAGGATTAATCATCGGAAAAGATGAAGATAAGATGGGATTACACGGGTCTCGTACTGTTCAATTAACATTTGAAGATATGGTAGTACCAGCTGAAAACCTTCTAGGGGAAGAAGGTCAAGGCTTCAAAATTGCGATGGCCAATTTAGATGTTGGTCGCATTGGAATTGCTTCACAATCTCTTGGAATTGCTGAAGCAGCTCTGGAAGCAGCAACAGAATATGCAAAAGAACGTGTCCAATTTGGTAAGCCTATTGCAGCACAACAAGGGGTAGGATTTAAATTAGCAGATATGGCGACGGGAGTGGAAGCTGCCAAACTATTAGTTTATCGTGCTGCTAATCTACGTGCTCTTGGATTACCATGCGGGAAAGAAGCATCCATGGCGAAACTATATGCTTCAAGAACAGCTGTAGAAGTGACAACGGAAGCAATTCAAGTATTTGGTGGATACGGATATACGAAAGATTATCCAGTTGAGCGTTATTTCCGTGACGCAAAAGTTACTGAAATCTATGAAGGAACGAGTGAGATCCAACGAATAGTGATTAGTAAACAATTAATAAAATAAGGGGGAAAAAATATGAATTTCCAATTATCAGAAGAACATGAAATGATTCGTAAGATGGTTCGTGATTTTGCACTAAATGAGGTAGCACCAACTGCTGCTGAAAGAGATGAAGAAGAACGTTTTGACCGCGAAATTTTCGACAAAATGGCTGAATTAGGACTTACAGGTATTCCTTGGCCAGAGCAATATGGTGGGAGTGGAATGGATTACCTCGCGTATTGTATTGCTGTAGAAGAACTTTCACGTGTCTGCGCATCTACAGGGGTAACATTATCAGCCCATACTTCCCTAGCAGGTTGGCCAATTTATAAATTTGGTACAGAGGAACAAAAACAAAAATATTTAAAACCAATGGCACAAGGTGAGAAAATTGGAGGTTACGGTTTAACAGAGCCTGGTTCTGGATCTGATGCAGGTGGAATGAAAACAACTGCACGTCTAGAAGGTGACCACTACGTACTAAATGGTTCTAAAATCTTTATTACAAATGGTGGGATTGCGGATATCTATGTTGTATTTGCCATGACAGATTCAACACAAAAACACCGCGGAACAAGTGCATTCATCGTTGAAAGTTCATTTGAAGGATTTTCAGTTGGAAAGAAAGAAAAGAAACTAGGAATTCGTTCATCTCCTACAACGGAAATTATTATGGAAGAATGCCGAGTACCGAAGGAAAATTTACTAGGGGAAGAAGGCGATGGCTTTAAAGTAGCGATGATGACTCTTGATGGTGGCCGAAATGGAATCGCAGCACAAGCGGTTGGAATTGCACAAGGTGCGTTAGATGCAGCCATTGAATATTCAAAAGAACGTAAACAATTTGGTAAACCAATTGTTGCAAACCAAGGGATTTCATTCAAAATCGCTGACATGGCTACTTCGATTGAAGCATCTCGTTTATTAACCTATCAAGCAGCTTGGTTAGAGTCTGAAGGTCTTCCATATGGGAAAGCATCTGCTATGTCAAAATTATTGGCAGGAGATACAGCTATGAAAGTAACAACAGAAGCTGTTCAAATTTTTGGTGGATACGGATATACGAAAGATTATCCGGTTGAGCGTTATATGCGCGATGCAAAAATAACGCAAATCTACGAAGGAACACAAGAAATTCAAAGATTAGTAATCTCTCGAATGGTAACGAAATAAGGCAATGATTTATTTCGTTCACCCTTCTCCACATTGGTGAATATCGCTTCGTTTTGATGAGAAAGCGAGAATTACTTATGAAGAGGATGACTTGAAATCGTCTAGCTCACTAAAGAATATACGGTATGTAGTCGGTAGGAAATGAAATGATATATATACGAATATATTTTGCGGGGTTAGACATGAAGTGATCCTCTTTGCTTTTACAAAGGATGGATACATGGGGTAAGAAATTATTTCCATTTGAAGGGAGAAATGATAAGGGGCGGTCGATTAAATTGAATTCGAAAAGAAAAGTGCATGCAACAGTGAAAGATCAACAACTAGTTCAAAAAAGAAGAGATGAAATGATAAGGGGAGCAGTACATCTCTTTAAGCAGAAGGGCTTTCACCGGACAACAACACGTGAAATTGCGAAAGCAGCTGGTTTTAGCATTGGTACATTATATGAATATATTCGTACAAAAGAAGATATTCTCTATTTAGTTTGTGATAGCATCTATGATCAAGTATCAGACAGATTACAACAGATTACTTTGTCAGAGGGAACACTGGAAAGTTTGAAATTAGGAATTGCCTACTATTTCAACGTAATGGATGAATTACAAGATGAAGTGCTTGTTATGTACCAAGAAGCAAAATCACTTTCAAAAGACGCGTTGCCATATGTGCTACGTAAGGAAATGGATATGGTGGGGATGTTTGAGATCTTAATTCGTCGTTGTATTGAAAATGGTGAATTAGAAATGAGAGACAAAGAAGTCCGACTTTTAGCACATAACATTTTTGTAGAGGGACAAATGTGGGGATTTAGACGTTGGTCTTTGAAGAAAGCGTTTTCACTTGAGGAATACATTGAGATGCAAACAAACTTTTTATTTTCGGGAATAAACGGTTTCAAACCAAAAAACAAGGGGGATACCAATGAATAATAAAGTAGAAATTTATAAGCCAAAAAATCATTTACGCTTTGTGACAGCTTCAAGTTTGTTCGATGGACATGATGTGTCGATCAATATTATTAGAAGAATTCTACAAGCTAGTGGGGCGGAAGTCATCCATTTGGGACATAATCGCTCCGTCGAGGAAATTGTAAATGCTGCTATTCAAGAGGATGTACAAGGAATTTCTATTTCGTCCTACCAAGGTGGACATATGGAATTCTTTAAATACACTTATGATTTACTAAAAGAAAGAGGAGCTTCTCATATCCGAATTTATGGTGGTGGAGGCGGTGTTATTCTACCTCGAGAAATTGATGAACTCCACGAATACGGAATCGCCAGAGTGTTTTCCCCAGAAGATGGTCGTAAGTACGGCCTACAAGGCATGATCAACATGATGCTACAAGAATGTGATTTTCCTACAGTGACAAATTCCATCCAAGAAGAAGTTTCAAAATTAAAAGATGGTCATATTCCATCGATTTCAAGACTGATCTCATTAGCTGAGTATCAAGTCGATGCCAAACAAGAGGCCGCCGCAGCAGCAGAAGCAATTTTTAGTGAAGTAAAGACATTAGCAAAGCCAGTTCCCGTTTTAGGGATTACGGGTACAGGGGGAGCTGGAAAGAGTTCTCTTACGGACGAATTGATTCGCCGGTTTTTAAATGAATTTACGAATAAAAAGGTAGCGATTTTATCCGTTGACCCAACGAAGCAAAAGACAGGCGGAGCTTTGCTTGGTGACCGAATTCGGATGAATGCGATTTTCAACCCGCGGGTGTATATGAGAAGTTTAGCTACACGTAACTCAAGATCGGAACTATCTCTTGCGATTAAAGATGCCATTAACGTGGTAAAAGCAGCCGGTTATGATTTCGTGATTGTGGAAACTAGTGGAATTGGTCAAGGGGATGCGGAAATAACTGAAATTTGCGACATTTCAATGTATGTTATGACAAGTGAATTTGGTGCGCCTACTCAATTGGAAAAAATTGATATGATTGACTTCGCTGATCTTATCGTTATTAATAAATTTGAGCGAAAAGGATCTGAAGACGCAAGACGACAAGTCCAAAAGCAGTATCAAAGAAGTCGCGAGCGCTTCCATGAAGACCTTGGAAATATGCCAGTCTATGGAACCATTGCGAGCCAATTCAATGACCAAGGAACAAATGCCTTATTTGCAGCTTTAGTTGAAATAGTGAACGAGAAAAAAGAACTTAATTGGGTCACTACATTTAGCAAAGATGTCGATGTGAGCAAACAAAATATCATTATTCCAAAT
Organism: Oikeobacillus pervagus; assembly: GCF_030813365.1. Taxonomy (NCBI): domain Bacteria; kingdom Bacillati; phylum Bacillota; class Bacilli; order Caryophanales; family Bacillaceae; genus Oikeobacillus; species Oikeobacillus pervagus. The sequence continues at coordinate 84,221 of NZ_JAUSUC010000004.1, read as the reverse complement.
GATCGTCGTTTTTATTTACGAGAAATTGTCGATACTGTTCGAAATTATCATAAGAGAGCAGAGCAACAGTCAGATTTAGCACGGAAATTATTCCAAATTGAGGGAACCATTGAGCAATTAGAATTGAGAGAGAAGAATGAGGAAGTACTTGCTTCGTTACGTGCATTAAAAGAAAGCATAGAAGAAAAAATCTTGCCAGAAACGAGAAAGATGATTCAAGGCTGGGAGAAATTAAAGGATCAATACTCACAGAAGCAATTGATAACGAAAATTCGCGACAAAGAAATCGTGACAGAGTTAACGACGAAAAGTTTGTCTGGCTTAGATATACCGAAAGTTGCTCTTCCAAAATATAAAGATTTTGGGGAAATTGTGAAATGGATCTATAAAGAAAATGTTCCGGGATCCTATCCTTATACAGCTGGGGTGTTCCCATTTAAACGTGAAGGGGAAGATCCGAAACGTCAATTCGCTGGAGAAGGAACACCGGAAAGAACCAATAAACGATTCCATTACTTATCAAAGGATGATTCAGCGAAACGTTTAAGTACAGCATTTGACTCTGTTACGTTGTACGGAGAAGATCCGGATCATCGCCCTGATATTTTCGGGAAAGTTGGGGAAAGTGGTGTGAATGTTTGTACATTGGATGATATGAAGAAATTATATGCTGGCTTCGACCTTTGTCATCCATCCACATCTGTATCCATGACGATTAATGGTCCAGCTCCTATTATTCTAGCTATGTTTATGAATACAGCGATTGACCAGCAAGTTGAAAGGAAAGAAAAAGAGCTGGGACGTCCACTTAGCCAACATGAATACGAAGATGTGAAAGCTCAAACATTGCAAACGGTCCGTGGAACTGTTCAGGCAGATATTTTAAAAGAAGACCAAGGACAAAATACATGTATTTTCTCTACAGAATTTGCATTAAAACTAATGGGTGATATTCAAGAATACTTTATTCAAAATCAAGTAAGAAACTATTATTCTGTATCCATTTCGGGTTATCATATCGCAGAAGCAGGGGCAAATCCTATTTCACAATTAGCCTTTACATTAGCGAACGGATTTACCTTCGTTGAGTATTATTTAAGTCGAGGAATGAATATTGATGATTTTGCACCAAACTTATCATTCTTCTTCTCCAATGGATTAGATCCGGAATATAGTGTAATTGGCCGTGTCGCTCGCCGAATTTGGGCTACTACTATGAAGGAGAAATATGGTGCGAATAGTCGTTCACAGAAATTGAAATATCATGTTCAAACATCTGGGCGCTCTCTACATGCACAGGAAATTGATTTCAATGATATTCGTACAACATTGCAAGCATTAATGGCCTTGCATGATAATTGTAACTCTCTTCATACGAATGCATATGATGAAGCCATTACAACGCCAACGGAAGAATCAGTTCGTCGTGCAATGGCGATTCAGCTGATTATTACGAAAGAACATGGTTTAACGAAAAACGAAAACCCACTTCAAGGATCGTTTATTATTGAGGAATTAACGGACTTAGTGGAAGAAGCAGTACTAAATGAATTTGAAAAGATTAATGACCGTGGAGGCGTTTTAGGTGCAATGGAAACGCAATATCAACGCGGAAAGATTCAAGAAGAATCGATGTACTATGAAATGCTGAAACATTCGGGAGAACTCCCAATCATTGGAGTCAACACCTATTTGAACCCGAACCCACCTTCAGCTGATGAGATTAATAGTATGGAAATTGCACGTGCATCACAGGAAGAGAAAGAATTGCAAATTGAAAACTTACGTAAATTCCAGAAGAACAATGAAGATCAATTAGATGCAACCCTTAAGAGATTGAAACAAGCAGCAGTGAATGGTGAAAATATTTTTGAACAATTAATGGAGGCCGTGAAAGTAGCAAGTCTTGGGCAAATTACACGGGCATTATATGAAGTAGGTGGCCAGTACCGCCGAAATATGTAATCTGACAATAAAGGCTTATGGTGTGGAAAATCACTATAAGCCTTTTCTCTCGATTTTTTTAACCTTCCTAAAACTAAAACAATAAAGTAGCAAGTTTAACATGCTTTTTACTTACCGTATGTTTTTCGAACCCTTTTTATAGCATATAATGGATAAAAGCAGAAATTATTTAGGAAGTGAAGAAGTGAAGCGAACAGCGAAATGGATATTCATTATTGTACTGATTATTGGCACATATATTTTATACGAGCTTCAATTAGGCGCCATTCCTTTTTTACTTCTATCCATTTATTTTTTTGTGATCGGATATTTAGAATTAAAACAATCTAAAAATTCTCGAGATAGAACGTAATAAGAAAATGTTAAATAGGAAACGAGGCCTTTTTCCGCTTTCCGGTCAACAGGGGAAAAAGAAAAAACTTGAGCAAATCTCGACCTGAATAAAAGATAATTGCATTAATTTTTGCTTAACTAGCGGGAACTTAATTTCATTACTCCTTTTCCTTAGAAAAAGTACAGAAATACACAGTTTTAACTAGCATAAACAATTGATAATTGTTTATAATGGAAAATATGTATTTTAGATGATTTACGCCTTTTTAACTCTTTATAATAGAGTGTTGAAATAGGAAAGGGAGTGTACGACCGTTGAAATTGGATCAATTGTCAAAAGAAGAAATTAGAGAAATGTCTTTTATTGAAATCGCATATGAAATTTTTTTAAACAAGAAACAAGCTATGACGTTCCAGGAAATTCTTCAGGAAATTCAGCAAATAAGTGGTATTTCTGATCAGGAATTACACAAAAGAATGGTTCAATTCTATACAGATTTAAATGTGGATGGTGGCTTTATCGCTCTGGGAGACAATCGTTGGGGCTTAAGAGCATGGTATCCAATTGAACAAATAGAAGAAGAGACGGTACCAACGATTAAAACAAGAAAGAAAAAGTCGAAAAAAGTAGTCCAAAAAGAAGAGTTGGATGAAATAGACGATTTAGATGATGAGGAAGACGATATTGAATTTGAGGACATCGACGATCTTGTAGAAGAAGAGGATTATGATGAAGAAGATGAGGAACTAGATGGCGTCGATCTTGAAGAAGAGGATGAGGAAGAATTCGATCTCGAGGATGAAGAGTTGGATGATGAAGACCTCGATGATGACGATGAAGAGGAAGAATAATCTCTACTTGACTTCTTTTCATTACAATTGTAGTATTTTATTTGGGCTCTTTATGAACGGATTCATAAAAAACGCTCCCTTACTATTTTTTAGTAAGTGGGGCGTTTTTTTTGTATTTTACCCCCATACTCAGGGAAAATTATAATAATATTCCATATAATGCATAATGAAATTGAAGGGGGAACCTTAATTGACGAAATATATATTTGTAACTGGAGGAGTAGTTTCTTCTTTAGGAAAAGGGATTACAGCAGCTTCATTAGGTAGATTATTAAAGAATAGAGGGCTGAATGTTACAATTCAAAAATTTGATCCGTATATCAATGTCGATCCTGGAACAATGAGTCCATACCAACATGGGGAAGTTTTCGTCACAGATGATGGTGCAGAAACAGATTTAGACTTAGGACATTATGAGCGTTTCATCGACATTAATTTGAATAAATATAGCAATGTGACAACTGGAAAAGTGTACTCATCTGTATTAAGAAAAGAACGCCGTGGCGATTACTTAGGTGGTACAGTCCAAGTGATCCCACATGTTACAAATGAGATTAAAGACCGCGTTTTCCGTGCAGGAAAAGAAACGAAAGCAGATGTTGTCATTACTGAAATTGGCGGGACAGTTGGGGATATTGAATCTTTGCCGTTTTTAGAAGCGATTCGCCAAATTAAAAGCGATGTTGGTTCTAACAATGTGATGTATATTCATTGTACACTCATTCCTTATCTTAAAGCTGCAGGGGAAATGAAAACTAAACCAACACAGCATAGTGTAAAAGAACTTCGTAGTTTAGGAATTCAGCCTAATATTATCGTTGTTCGTACTGAAATGCCGATTTCACAAGAGATGAAAGATAAATTAGCTTTATTCTGTGATATCGATCCTCATGCTGTCATTGAAGCAATGGATGCTGAAACATTGTATGAAGTTCCACTCGCTTTACAAGAACAGAACATGGATGAAATCGTTTGTCAACATTTAAAAATTCAGTGCCATGATGCAGACATGACGGAATGGAGAGAATTGGTTAACAAAGTTCAAAACCTTTCACGCAAAACCAAAATTGCTCTTGTTGGGAAGTATGTTGAACTTCAAGATGCCTATATTTCCGTTGTTGAATCATTAAAGCATGCAGGATATGCATTTGATTCAGATGTTGAAATTGATTGGATCAATGCTGAAGATGTGAATGCAGACAATGTGGCAGATCTATTAAAAGAGGTAGATGGTATCTTAGTACCTGGGGGATTTGGAGATCGTGGAATTGAAGGGAAAATTATCTCCATCCGATATGCAAGGGAAAATAAGATTCCATTTTTAGGTATTTGTTTAGGTATGCAGCTTGCTACCGTTGAATTTGGGAGAAATGTCCTTCATTTAGAAGGGGCTCATTCCGCAGAGATTGATCCAAATACGAAGTTCCCAATTATCGATTTACTGCCTGAGCAAAAAGACGTTGAAGACCTTGGAGGTACATTACGTTTAGGTTTATACCCTTGTAAATTAGAAGAAGGAACGAAGGCTTATATGGCCTATAAAGATGAAGTAGTCTATGAACGTCATCGCCATCGTTATGAATTTAATAATGAATATCGTGAACAAATGGAACAAGCGGGTTTTGTCTTCTCTGGTACAAGCCCAGATGGACGTTTAGTCGAAATCGTTGAATTAAAAGAACATCCATGGTTCGTCGCAGCCCAATTCCATCCAGAGTTCAAATCAAGACCTACACGCCCACAACCATTATTTAGAGATTTTATTGGCGCATCTATAGAAAATCGCAGAAAATAAACTGCAAATCAAGAACCTCTCTATTTATCAAGGATAGAGGGGTTCTGCACTATGAAGGAAATTAGTTCAATTTGAAATATTAGATGAGTTCAGGACTTGACTACGCCCACAACCGTGAGAATTAGCCCCGCCCCAAAATCATAGATGTGCAAATAAACGTGGGAAATAGGCAAAAGCGATTGGGAAATGATCAAACCTGCCGCCCTCATGTACCACAACAGGATAATCTTATATCTCCTAAAAGTCGTTATCTTCTAATATTTCATCCATTGCTAATTTCAAAGCAAAATAAACATATAATGCAGCAATGCTTGCGGGATAGCCAACTCTTTCTCCTTCATCATTTGGAATGAGGCCTTTTGATAAACCTAGATCGATATGGACATCCGCTAATGTGGCCAAAGAAGGTGCATCATTTTCGATAGAAGTCGAAATAGCGGCAAAAGGAATGTTTTTATCAATGAGCTGCTCAGCCAGAAGAAGAGCCTTTTCATCGGTGGAATAACGGGAAACAAGCAAAACCCGGTCAATAGAATTCAAAACGGAAAGATCCCGAAGAGCCTTCCCTCTTTCAAATGGTTCCGAACCATTAAGGGCCTCTAAAGTAATCCCCTCCATTTCATCAATTCCATGAATATAAATATTTCCTTCACCGGCCAATGCCTGAGCCAATAATCGCGCACCATCCTCTATAGAGTATTGCTCACGATTTTGAATCCGTTGTAATAAGCCAATTAATTGTGTTGTAAACATTTTTAACATATGATCAACCCCCATGTTCAATTAGGATTACACCGTGAATGATTGTATGGGCTGAGAAAAACTATTTAATAGTGGATCTCAATTTTCCCTAACATGTACAGATTACCCCTTTTTTGAAAAAGTGCAAATTGAGGATACTGATATGGATAATTTTAACAATAAAAAATTAGGTGGACTGTTTGACGTAATAAGTCATTGAAAGCTGTTTCTATTTTAAAAGGATCTTTAGGAAAGTACAAAAACGAAGGCAGGAATTTAGTTAGCTTAAATAGAAGTATACTTTACTAAGGAAGTTACAAAAGAATGTGGATGGGCCACCCATGGGGTTAATTCGCCTTCATACTTTACTAAGGAAGTTACAAAAGAATGGAATGAGCAGGGGATTATACATAAAAATGATTCGTTTTTTGAACATGGGAGGGATTAAGAATGTCACAAAGGGTTTTAATTGTGGATGACCAATTTGGAATTAGGATTTTACTGAATGAAGTTTTGCAAAAGGAGGGGTATGATACATTTCAAGCAGCCAATGGAATACAGGCATTGGAAATAGCTGAAAGTCATACCCCAGATCTGGTTCTTTTGGATATGAAAATTCCAGGAATGGACGGAATCGAGATTTTAAAAAGATTGAAACAAAAGGATCCCGAAATCCGCGTCATTATTATGACGGCTTACGGCGAGCTTGACATGATCCAGGAAGCAAAAGACCTTGGTGCTTTAACCCATTTTGCTAAGCCATTTGATATAGACGATATTCGTAGGGCGGTTAAACAATATATTTCAAAATCGGAGGCAAAATAATGAATAGTCTTGTTATTTTTGTGACAAGCTCAAACTTGTTGGAAAATGAGACGCGAATTTGGTATCATTACAATGGTGAATTTTAAAAGAGAAATCAATTCTTTTTATGTGACATACGTTTAGATCGTTAGGATGTAATGTTTAAGGAGGAAAAAAGATTATGCCTTTAGTTTCCATGAAAGAAATGCTGATAACAGCAAAAAAAGAGGGTTATGCTGTCGGTCAATTCAACCTTAATAACTTAGAGTTTACTCAAGCGATTCTCCAAGCAGCAGAAGAAGAGAAATCTCCAGTCATTCTTGGGGTGTCTGAAGGCGCGGGCCGCTATATGGGCGGTTTTAAAACAGTTGTTAATATGGTAAAAGGACTTCTAGAAGATTATAAAATTACAGTTCCTGTAGCCATTCACTTAGATCATGGATCAAGCTTTGATAAATGTAAAGAAGCAATTGATGCGGGCTTTACTTCTGTAATGATAGATGCTTCTCATCATCCATTTGAGGAAAATGTTGAAATTACAACAAAGGTAGTAGAATATGCACATTCTAAAGGAGTTTCTGTTGAAGCTGAATTAGGAACTGTCGGTGGTCAAGAAGATGATGTTGTCGCAAATGGAGTCATCTATGCCGATGCAAATGAATGTGAAAATTTAGTCAAACAAACAGGCATTGATTGCTTAGCACCAGCATTAGGTTCTGTACATGGACCATATAAGGGAGAACCAAATTTAGGGTTTAAAGAGATGGAGGAAATCTCTAATCGTACAGACGTTCCATTAGTTCTTCATGGAGGTACAGGAATTCCAACGAAGGATATTCAGAAAGCTATTTCACTTGGAACAGCCAAAATTAACGTAAATACCGAAAACCAAATTGCTTCTGCAAAAACAGTTCGCCAAGTATTAGCAGACAATCCAGAAATGTATGACCCACGGAAATACTTAGGACCAGCACGAGAAACAATTAAAGAAACAGTAATTGGAAAAATGAGAGAATTCGGTTCCACAAATAAAGCTTAAAAGTGTAGGCGACTGCCCAGCTGCGACAAGCAAATGTCCAACCTTGGCGTGGCGTCCTTTGCCACAGAAAGGACGGACATTTGACCTCGAGCAGCTAGGAGCCGCAACTGGATAAGCCTAAAAGTGTAGGCGACTGTACAGGCGCGACAAGCAAATGACAAGCCCTGAAAGAAGGCGTCCTTTGCCTTCTGTAAGGGATTGACATTTGACCTCGAGCGCCTAGGAGCCGCAGCTGGATAAGCTTAAAAGTGTAGGCGACTGTCCAGGCGCGACAAGCAATAGAAAGAATGTTAAGATTCTTGTAAAAGCCACTTTTTAAAAGAATGTGACTTTAGTAAAGATTGTTTTACAAAGAGAACTCCCTTGTGAACAATACATCATAGGGAGTTTTTCACATATGTACATAATAGGATAAGGAGTGAATAAGATGAAATTTTTTATTGATACAGCGAACATGGAGGAAATAAAAGAAGCTCATTCATGGGGAATATTATCTGGAGTAACAACCAATCCCTCACTTGTAGCAAAGGAAAACAATATCTCTTTTCATGATCGATTAAAAGAAATTACAGAGCTTGTTGATGGTTCTGTTAGTGCAGAAGTTATTGCTTTAGATGCTGAAGGAATGATCAAAGAAGGTCGTGAATTAGCACAGATCGCTCCTAATATTACAGTGAAAGTTCCCATGACTCCAGAAGGACTAAAAGCTGTTTCAATATTCTCAAAAGAGGGTATTAAAACAAATGTCACCCTTATCTTTAGTGCGAACCAAGCATTATTAGCTGCACGTGCTGGAGCAACTTACGTATCACCTTTTTTAGGACGACTAGATGATATCGGCCATGATGGTTTAAAATTAATTGATCAAATTTCTGACATTTTTGCTATTCATGGAATCGAAACAGAAATTATCGCAGCATCCATTCGCCACCCACAACATATTACAGAAGCAGCACTAAAAGGAGCACATATCGCAACCGTACCATTTAAAGTATTAAACCAATTATTCAAACACCCCTTAACAGACAAAGGAATAGAAGCCTTCCTAGCCGACTGGAAAAACCGAACAGGAAAATAAAAAAGCGGAGGCGACTGTACAGCTGCGACAAGCAAGTGCTGAAGCCTTGGCGTGGCGTCCTTTGCCACAGAAAGGCTTTAGCACTTGACCTCGAGCAGCTAGGAGCCGCAGCTGGATAGAGAAAAAAGCGGAGGCGACTGTACAGCTGCGACAAGCAAGTGCTGAAGCCTTGGCGTGGCGTCCTTTGCCACAGAAAGGCTTTAGCACTTGATCTCGAGCGCCTAGGAGCCGCAGCTGGATAAGCTTAAAAGTGTAGGCGACTGCCCAGCTGCGACAAGCAAATGTCCAACCTTGGCGTGGCGTCCTTTGCCACAGAAAGGATGGACATTTGACCTCGAGCAGCTAGGAGCCGCAGCTGGATAAGCCTAAAAGCGGAGGCGACTGTATAGCTTGAACAAGTCTCCAAAATAATCTTAGAAATTTTGTAAAATCATACATGTTTTACAAAAAAATGTTCAAACTAAAAGAAAAATAGTCATTGGTTTAACGTCGAGCGCCTGGGAGCCAGGGCTAGGTAGAATAAAGCGAAGGCCCTGCCCAGGCATGCTAAAAAAGGCTCACTAATCGTTTCTTGCCAACAAATACTCCTCTGCTGACTAAAGAGGGGCAAGAAACGGTTATTCAACTAGTATATTTGGAAGGGAGTAGAAAATGGAAAAGCTAAAAATTGCTGGAGGTTACCCACTTAAGGGAACAGTCAAAATAGATGGTGCAAAAAATAGCGCAGTTGCTCTCATACCAGCAACCATTCTGGCAGACTCTAATGTGACGATAGAAGGATTACCCGATATTTCTGATGTGCGAATTTTAAAAAGTCTACTAGAAGAAATCGGTGGGAAAGTGTCCTTTGTTGCTGGGGAAATGAAAGTTGACCCTTCCAATATGATTGCTATGCCCCTTCCAAATGGAAACGTGAAAAAGCTTCGGGCATCCTATTACCTAATGGGAGCTATGCTTGGAAAATTTAAAAATGCAGTCATTGGTCTTCCAGGTGGATGCCATTTAGGCCCAAGACCTATTGATCAGCATATTAAAGGGTTTGAAGCTTTGGGAGCAGAAGTGACAAATGAACAAGGGGCTATTTATTTACGTGCTGAAGAGTTAAAAGGGGCAAGAATTTATTTAGATGTTGTCAGCGTTGGAGCAACTATTAATATTATGCTTGCTGCTGTAAAAGCAAAAGGACGTACAATCATTGAAAATGCCGCGAAAGAACCTGAAATTATTGATGTTGCAACATTGCTTACTAATATGGGGGCGAAGATTAAAGGAGCGGGGACAGATGTGATCCGTATTGACGGTGTGGAAGAGCTTCATGGATGCCGTCATACGATTATTCCTGACCGGATTGAAGCTGGAACTTTCATGATTATGGCTGCTGCAACTGGAGAAGGAATTGTCATTGATAATGTGATCCCACTTCACCTTGAATCATTAACAGCCAAGCTTCGTGAGATAGGTGTTCCAATCGATATTGGGGATGACCAAATATTCGTTGGTAAATCTGATCGACTTAAAGCAGTTGACATTAAAACATTAGTATATCCGGGCTTCCCAACCGATCTGCAACAACCATTCACCTCTTTATTAACGAGAGCAGAAGGATCGGCTATTGTAACCGATACAATTTATTCAGCAAGATTCAAACATATTGATGAATTAAGAAGAATGAATGCCAACATTAAAGTGGAAGGTAGATCGGCGATTATAAATGGACCTTATAAACTTCAAGGAGCAAGGGTGAAAGCAAGTGACTTAAGAGCGGGCGCGGCTCTAGTGATAGCCGGACTAATGGCTGAAGGAATAACAGAAGTAACAGGAGTCGAACATATTGACCGCGGGTATAGTCATTTAGTGGAAAAGCTGAATGACCTTGGAGCAACCATTTGGAGAGAAGAGTTAACTAAGGAAGAATTAGAACAAATAAAAAGCTCGTAAAAATACACTTATTAACACATGATTGTGTTACAATAAACATGTTAAGTTGTTTACGGAATTGAAATTTTGGCTTTGTAACACAGGAGGAATACAAATGGAAAGAAGTTTAACAATGGAGCTTGTTCGTGTGACCGAAGCAGCTGCACTCGCTTCCGCTCGCTGGATGGGACGTGGAAAGAAAATGGAAGCCGATGATGCAGCCACTACTGCTATGCGAAATGTATTCGATACCGTTCCAATGAAAGGTACTGTAGTCATTGGTGAAGGGGAAATGGATGAAGCACCAATGCTTTATATTGGTGAAAAATTAGGGACAGGCAATGGTCCTGGTGTAGATATAGCGGTGGACCCATTAGAAGGGACAAATATTGTGGCGTCAGGTGGCTGGAACGCTTTAGCTGTTTTAGCTATTGCTGATAAAGGAAACCTTCTACATGCTCCAGATATGTATATGGAAAAAATCGCTGTAGGTCCTGAAGCAGTAGGTCAAGTTGATATAAATGCATCTGTGATTGATAATTTAAAAGCTGTTGCCAAAGCAAAGAATAAAGATATTCAAGATGTAGTAGCGACGGTTTTAGATCGTCCTCGTCATGAACATATTATTTCACAATTAAGAGAAGCTGGTGCTCGGATTAAATTAATTAATGATGGAGATGTTGCGGGAGCGATCAACACAGCATTTGATCATACAGGCGTAGACATTTTGTTCGGTTTAGGTGGTGCTCCAGAAGGGGTTATTTCTGCTGTTGCCTTAAAATGCCTAGGCGGAGAAATCCAAGGAAAACTTGTTCCACAAAATGAGGAGGAAGTAACACGTTGTAAGAAAATGGGCATCGATTTAAGTCAGGTTCTTCGAATGGAAGATCTCGTTCGTGGAGATGATGCGATTTTTGCTGCGACAGGAGTAACAGATGGGGAGTTATTACGTGGAGTTCAATTTAAAGGTTCACATGGTTCAACTCATTCCGTTGTTATGAGAGCAAAATCAGGAACAGTTCGGTTTATCGATGGTCGCCATAGTCTAAATAAAAAGCCAAATTTAGTGATTAAACCTTAAATAATTCGTTTATAATAATTAAGGAAATCTTTTATAGGGGGATGACTTCTCATCAAATGTGATATTCATATTGCAGTGACGAGAGGTCTGACGCCTTTAATTTTTTGGCCTGACTCCTTTTTATTCCTTCTTCACATATCAGTTATTGCTATATCCAACTCGAGCGGTTAAAATAAACATGACTTTATACTTCCTAATTTTTTACTTTAAAGAACGAATTGCCTATATTTTTAAGTTTGTTACTCCGTATTATGATTTATTCAAAAAGGATAATGATTTAACATACTCCTAATTATATTTCCCCGCATAGGAAGGCGGTTCTATAGTGAATAATGAAGAGAAAAATTTAATACATATGGGTCAAAACTGAATAATTAAAGCGTGGTGTTAAAATGGAAGAAATAACAATATCCGGTTTAGAAAACATGAAGTTAAAGGAACTATATGAACTTGCCCGAACATATAGAGTTTCCTACTATAGTAAATTAACAAAAAAAGAACTAATTTTTGCCATATTAAAAGCACGAGCGGAACAAGAAGGCTTCTTCTTTATGGAAGGTGTCCTAGAGATTATCCAATCAGAAGGGTTTGGTTTCCTAAGACCGATCAATTACTCTCCAAGTTCTGAAGACATATATATTTCAGCCTCTCAAATTCGTCGGTTCGACTTAAGAAATGGGGATAAAGTATCAGGGAAGGTTCGTCCACCAAAAGAAAATGAAAGATATTATGGTTTATTGCATGTGGAAGCCGTGAATGGAGATGATCCAGAATCCGCTAAAGAGCGCGTTCATTTTCCTGCACTTACACCGCTGTACCCAGATCGCCAAATCAATCTAGAAACATCACCCTCAAAATTATCAACCCGAATTATGGATTTAATTACACCCGTCGGTTTCGGACAACGTGGACTTATTGTGGCCCCTCCAAAAGCAGGGAAAACAATGCTGTTGAAAGAGATTGCTAATGCGATTACCATGAATAATCCAGAAGCAGAGTTGATTGTTCTTCTAATTGATGAACGTCCTGAAGAGGTAACGGATATAGAACGGTCTGTACAAGCTGAAATTGTAAGCTCAACATTTGATGAAGTACCAGAGAACCATATTAAGGTAGCAGAACTTGTGTTAGAAAGAGCTATGCGTCTTGTTGAACATAAAAGGGATGTAGTCATCTTAATGGATAGTATTACCCGTTTAGCTAGAGCTTATAATCTAGTCATTCCGCCGAGTGGAAGAACGTTATCCGGGGGGATTGACCCAGCTGCATTCCATCGACCAAAACGATTCTTCGGGGCAGCACGTAATATTGAAGAAGGTGGTAGTTTAACTATTCTTGCTACAGCATTAGTCGATACTGGTTCCCGAATGGACGATGTGATTTATGAAGAATTTAAAGGGACAGGCAATATGGAGTTACATCTTGACCGTAACTTGGCTGAAAGAAGAATATTCCCTGCAATTGATATTCGTCGTTCAGGTACTCGTAAAGAGGAACTGTTAATTGAGAAAGAACAACTCGATATGATTTGGAAGATTAGAAAAACAATGTCAGATTCACCAGATCTTGCAGAGAAATTTTTACGCAAGCTAAGACAATCGAAAACAAACGAAGAATTTATCGCAAATTTAGTTGGAGAATTGAAGTCATCTGGTAATTCAAAAAGATTACTAAAATAACCTGAAATTGCAAAAAACCAGATGTTGCATTTGAAATTATAGCTTGTTATAATATTGTCAGTGCGTTTTAAGTGTGCGGGAAATAAATCCGCTTATGATTAGTTAACTCTGTTTCGGAATGATTCAGGGCAAAAAGGAGATGAAAAGAATGAAAGCAGGTATTCATCCAGAATACAAAAAAGTAACCGTTAAATGTGCATGTGGAAATGAGTTCGAAAGCGGTTCTGTAAAAGAAGAAGTACGCGTAGAGGTATGTTCTGAATGCCATCCATTCTATACAGGTCGTCAAAAATTCGCTGATGCTGGCGGACGTGTTGATAAATTCAATAAAAAATACGGTCTTAAATAATGATTTAAATATCAAACAGGTAAGAAGGGAACAATGCTTGCCTGTTTTTTATTCTTTAAATAGGTTTGTTAATGGTCAATGTTGATTGGAGGAACGGAAGGAGCGAGGTTCTAATCAGGAAACCTATACAGATGCCGTAGGCTCGCTGTACAGCCCGCGGAAAGCGAAGCCCCTGAAGTGAAAATCAATAGCCACGTTAAACAGAGCCAAATAGACAGAGACAATGAAGGTAAATATTGTCTCTATTTTTCTGCCTTCGTTAAAATGCTTTGAGAAAGAGAGGCCCCCTTTATCATGTATGTAATGAAGCAATCCGGCTGGATCGAAGTTATATGTGGAAGTATGTTTTCTGGGAAATCTGAGGAATTAATTCGGCGAGTAAGACGAGCACACTTTGCGAAACAACAATTCATTGTCTTTAAACCGAAAATAGATAATCGCTATAGTGAGGAAGAAGTTGTTTCTCATAATGGGTCGGCAGTTATGGCTATTCCTGTCGCATCATCGAATGAAATTCTGCAACTTGTCCCTTTAGAGATGGATGTAGTAGCAATTGATGAAGCTCAGTTTTTTGATGAAGATATTGTCAATGTAGCCCATACTTTAGCTAACCGTGGACATCGTGTGGTGATCGCAGGGCTTGATCAAGACTTTCGTGGACAACCCTTTGGTCCTATGCCTGCTTTAATGTCAGTCGCTGAATTAGTAACGAAATTACAAGCCGTATGTGCCATATGTGGTTCCCCTGCAAGTCGAACCCAACGTTTAATTAATGGGAAGCCAGCTCGCTACGATGATCCCGTCATTCTTGTCGGTGCTTCAGAAAGCTATGAACCCCGCTGTCGTCATCATCATGAAGTGCCTAGATCAAAATGAAGTATAAAGCCGAGTAGGAATCAAAAAGGAAATATAATGAAAAATAAACCTCCTTCTAAAGGGAAAGATAACAGAAGGAGGTGCATGAGATGAAATTTTTAATCGCTATTTGTATGTCCTTATCTCTCTTAACGGCTTGTCAAATGGATGATAATGAAGGTTCTCTTTTTTCACAAAGGGAGGATCGCGATGGAACTCGATTTGTAACGAATAAAGATCGAGATGATTTAAGCTTAAGGAATGTTCAGACTGATCGCACAAACACAAACCAAAACCCGAATTTTATTGATTTATCCACTGATCAGCCGACAAGGGGAACAGATATAAATAAAGCAAGAGAAGTGGTTGAATTATTTACGAATTATGAGGCTGGCCCCGTTTGGATTAATGGAAGACAAATGTATGTAACCGTTTATACAGATCAAGATGCGAAACAAAGTAAGGATGCAGAAGCAAGTTTAAAAAAGAAATTAACAAAAGCCCTTCCACGATATCAGATGAATGTGAACATAAGGGAACGTTAAAAGGTGTAATTCGGGAAAACTCCTAATGAAAGAACCCTTCAATAGGAGTTTTCCTTTTCAGTAAGCGAGTACATAGGGATATGATTTATTTTGACGTCGTATTAGAAAATTCTATATACTATAATTAGTACGTTTAAGACCTAAAATTTGAGGTGAAATTAATGTTTGATCGTTTACAAGCAGTGGAGGATCGTTATGA
Organism: Oikeobacillus pervagus; assembly: GCF_030813365.1. Taxonomy (NCBI): domain Bacteria; kingdom Bacillati; phylum Bacillota; class Bacilli; order Caryophanales; family Bacillaceae; genus Oikeobacillus; species Oikeobacillus pervagus. Next base: position 68,989 of record NZ_JAUSUC010000004.1, on the reverse strand, counting down.
GCATTTAAATGAGCTATTAAGTGATCCTGAAATTGTGAATGACCCGAATAAATTAAGGGAATATTCTAAAGAACAATCGGATATTCAAGAGACGGTTCAAGTTTTCCGTGAATATAAAGATGCACAACAACAATATCAAGACGCTAAAGCGATGCTTGAGGAGAAGCTTGATGCGGATATGAAGGAAATGGTGAAAGAGGAAATCAACGAGCTTGAAAATCATTTAGAAGATTATGAAGCACGACTTAAGGTCCTTCTAATCCCTAAAGACCCAAATGATGATAAAAACGTTATTATGGAGATTCGTGGGGCAGCTGGTGGTGATGAAGCAGCGCTATTTGCCGGGGATTTGTATCGAATGTACAGCCGGTATGCGGAATCTCAAGGATGGAAGACGGAGGTTATTGATGCAAACTCTACTGGTTTAGGAGGCTATAAAGAAATTATTTTTATGATTAACGGAAAAGGCGCCTTCTCTAAGATGAAGTATGAGAATGGAGCCCATCGTGTGCAACGTGTACCAGAAACAGAATCTGGTGGACGTATTCATACTTCAACGGCTACCGTTGCCTGCTTACCTGAAACAGAAGAAGTAGAAGTAGATATTAATGAAAAGGATATTCGCGTTGACACATTTGCTTCAAGTGGACCAGGTGGACAAAGCGTTAACACGACGATGTCCGCTGTACGTTTAACGCATTTGCCAACGGGCATCGTCGTGTCCTGTCAAGATGAAAAATCACAAATCAAAAACAAAGAAAAAGCGATGAAAGTTTTACGGGCACGCATTTATGATAAATTTCAACAAGAAGCTCAAGCCGAATATGACGCACAACGTAAATCAGCGGTTGGTTCAGGGGACCGCTCTGAACGGATTCGCACGTATAACTTCCCACAAAATCGTGTGACAGACCATCGCATTGGCTTAACCATTCAAAAATTAGATCAAATTCTAGAAGGAAAGCTAGATGAAGTGCTTGATGCTCTGATTATGGAAGATCAATCACAGAAACTAGAGAACCTACAAGACTAATGAGCACACCATTTAAAGTATATGAGGCCCTTAAATGGGCTTCTTCTTTTTTATCAGAACATAAACGGGATGCCAATGCCGGAGAACTATTGTTGAAACATGTATTAAATAATAGTCGTGCTGAATTATATGCCAATATTCGAAATGAGCTGACAAAGGATGAACAGGAGCGCTTTCAAGAATTAGTGAAGCAACATGCAAAAGGAGTTCCGGTTCAATATTTAATCGGGTCAGAGGAGTTTTACGGCCGAACCTTTCTTGTTAATCAAGATGTCCTCATTCCAAGGCCAGAGACGGAGGAGCTTGTTTGGAATGCATTAAAAAAAATTCAGAACCATTTTCCAAATGATCAGAAGCTGCGAATGGCCGATATCGGGACGGGAAGTGGTGCAATTGCCATCACGATGAAATTAGAACGTCCTGACCTCAATGTCACAGCTGTGGATATTTCTGAAAGCGCCTTGAAGGTTGCCATCGAAAATGGAAAGCGTCTACATGCGGATATCGATTGGATACGAGGGAATCTGCTTCAACCTCTAATGGATCAATCGGAATCATTTGATATTATTTTGTCGAACCCGCCTTATATTCCCTTGAAGGATAAAGAGCAACTATCAGATGTTGTAAAAGAATATGAACCGGAACTAGCCTTATTTGCTGGGGAAGACGGATTAGATATGTACCGGTCATTTTGTCAGCAACTGCCCAAAGTGTTAAAGAATCGGGCAATAGTAGGTTTTGAAGTAGGAGCAGGACAAGGGGAAATGGTAGCTAGTCTTTTAAGAAAGGCCTTTTCAGATGGAAAGGCAGAAGTTGTTTTTGATATTAACGGGAAAGATCGGATGGTTTTTTTAACAATAGATGAGGATTAAATGAAGGGGCTAAAGGGCTTCTTCATTTTTTTCTCTATTTATTAACCTAGGTTTCTCTTACTCTCTTTTTTCTATGAAAATATTATTTCTATTCCGTGTTTAAATTTTCTAACAATTGAACACAATGGTGGATAGAAGGGGGAGAAAATAAAATGAGAAAAAGAAAAATAACAGCGGTTGCTTATCTATTATTATTAACGATTGGGACGATTTTAAGTTTATATATACCGAAACAGGAAACAGCCGCACAGGATACGATTGTGATTCCAAATGAGGCGATTCGTTTAAGAATATTGGCTAATAGTGATAGTAGTGAAGATCAACAATTAAAAAGAAAGATTCGTGATGAAGTGAATGTTCATATTACAAAGTGGGTGTCTGATTTAACTTCACTTGAAGATGCTCGTAGTTTATTAAAAGAGAAACTTCCAGAAATTCAACAAATTGCAAAACAGGTGATGGAAAGAGAGAAAATGAATCAAGAATTAAAAGTAGACTTCGGAAAAGTGAAATTTCCTACGAAACTATATGGACAGTTTTTATATCCTGCTGGTGAATATGAAGCAGTCTTAATTACCCTTGGTGAAGGGGAAGGAGCTAATTGGTGGTGTGTCCTTTATCCCCCATTATGTTTTTTGGATTTCTCAAATGGTGTAGCAGTAGGTCCAGGAGTAGAGGAAGATGTAGAAGCGAGCACAATCAAAGAGGGAACGGAAAAAGTAGAAACAGAACGAGTGAGTGAAGAAGAAATACAAGAAGAATCTGTAGAAAAAAATATGAAAGAAGAACCGATAAATGAAGGGATAAAAGAAGAATTGCCTATTATACATGAGGAGGAACAGGAAAAACAACAAGAGATCATCGTCCAAAAGGTAGAAAACATGGAAGAGGATAAGAAATCTAGCAATGAGGAAAATGAAGAGGACAAACAACCTGTATACGTAGAAGAGGAAGATGAGGAAGTAGAAGTGAAATTTTTTGTAGTAGAAATGGCCAAAAAGTTGTTCAAATAAAAGGTAGTTTGTGGATCACTATTGGTGAATCTATGATTAAATCCCCGTTCTACTTTTCTTTTACAAAACATAGAGTGATAAAAGAGAAAGGATGGGGGATGAGATGTTGAAAACGATTAGAAAAGCATCTGAAAAAGATGTGGATAGAATCATGAAATTTTTACAAGAGGCGAAAGTTTCCACAGCAGATGTGGATAGTCAGTTACATCCTTTTCTATTATTAGAGTCAGATAATGGGGAAGTGCTTGCCACTCTAGGGATTCATATGCAAGAAGGAAAGGGTTTATTGCGCTCATTAGTGATTTCACCTTGTGTAGAACAATATGAGGTGGTAGCCTTGTTTCGTGAGGCATTTAAGTTTGCTGTGGAAGAGCGGCTAGAGAAGATTTATCTTTATACAAAGTTAAATAGTGCTGTGGATTTCTTTCATTTACTCGGCTTTCAGAAGGTCGATGTGGATGATTCGCCATCCTTCGTCAAAAGTTATAAACAATTTTCTGAGGCAATATTGATGGAAAAGTCATTTAGTGTGTAAATTCTGAAATTTATCCACATCTATCCACAGACTTATGCACATTCCTGCTGATACTATCCACATTTTGTGGATAACACTTGTCATAATGTGCATATTCTTTTATACTTCACAAAAGTAGGAAAAGAAAAAATGTAGAAATAAAGCTATTTTCGACAAAGTTTTTAGAACAGAAATTAATGTTATTTGAAGGTGAGTACACATGTTAACAAAACATTGGGTTGTGGATAATCCTGTGGATGCAAAAAAAAGTTATCCACAAATTAAGGAGGCTGCGACATTATTGCAGAAGGGGGAGGTTGTGGCCTTTCCAACAGAGACAGTATATGGATTAGGAGCAGATGCATTAAAGGATGAGGCTGTGGCAAAAATATATCATGCCAAAGGACGTCCTAGTGATAACCCTCTAATTGTACATATTGCAAATCAAAGTCAGCTGAATGAATTAGTTGCTACAATTCCAGAAGCCGCAAAGAAATTAATGGGTGCCTTCTGGCCAGGACCCTTAACGATTATTTTTAAAAAGAAGGCGAATGTATTATCTGAGAAAGTTACGGCAGGGCTTGAGACTGTAGCCATTCGGATGCCAAATCATCCTGTTGCATTAGCAGTGATTGCCCAGGCGCAACTTCCCATTGCAGCTCCTAGTGCGAACCAATCCGGGAAACCAAGTCCAACAACGGCTCAACATGTTTTAGATGATTTAAAAGGAAGAATAGCTGGCGTCGTTGATGGCGGTGAGACAGGTGTTGGGGTTGAATCGACAGTGGTTGATTGTACTGCCCCGATTCCCGTCATTTTGCGCCCGGGTGGGATTACAAAAGAGGCGATTGAAACCATTGTGGGAAAAGTGTCATTGGATCCCGCCCTTAAAGACAAAGAAAGTCAACCGAAATCCCCTGGAATGAAATATAAGCATTATGCACCGGATATGCCGATGTATTTGCTAGATGGCCATATTCACTGGATTCAGAAGGTGATTCAGGATGAACAAGCAAAGGGAAAAAAGGTGGGATTGTTAACAACAGAGGAGAGGGTCCCTCAATATAAAGCAGATGTCATTATTCCATGTGGAAGAAGAGAAGATTTATCATCCGTAGCAAAATCACTTTATGATGTGTTAAGAAAGTTTAATGAAACAGATGTGGATATCATCTTTTCGGAAGTGTTCCCGAAAGAAGGAGTCGGTTTGGCAATTATGAATCGATTGGAAAAAGCAGCCGCACATCAGTGGATGGTGGAAATGGAGTAATTTTACTAGTTGAAAAATAAATCCCTCTATAAAATCCCTCTACGATGGATTGTGGAGGAAGTTATCATTCTATTCCTCTTTGGACTTGCATACCTTTATGATAGGTAGTCCAAAGGGGGAGAACAATGACGGCATATATCGGAGAAATACTAACCTTATTACTAATGTCTTTTGCTTTAGGGATGGATGCTTTTTCAATTGGAATTGGGATGGGAATGTTCCAACTTCGTCTAAAGCAAATTTTTTATATAGGATTAACGGTAGGATTCTTTCACGTATGGATGCCGTTATTAGGTATAATCGCTGGGAGATTTCTATCTGAAACATTTGGCACCATTGCAGGATATGCTGGGGGAGGACTATTAATCATATTAGGTTTGCAAATGTTTTTCTCTAGCTTTAAGAAGGAGTCTGACTCGATTGTTACACCAGTGGGGATTGGAGTTATTTTATTTGCTTTATCGGTTAGTTTAGATAGTTTCTCTGTCGGGCTGACCCTTGGTATATATGGAGCTAGAACGGTAGCAGCTCTTGTTTGTTTTGGGGTGGCAGCCACCACGTTAACATGGATTGCGTTGTTAATAGGGCGAAAGGTTCAAGGATATCTTGGCACATATAGCGAAGCACTCGGAGGGAGTATATTATTAGCCTTTGGAATCAAACTATTATTACCGATTTAAAGTCCGTCATCACGTTCGGGCTTTTTTTATTGTCTAGGAAGTGAACTACCCGTCAATGAATTGACTGAGCTTCTCGCTTCATCGGGCGGTCTATCGACCTGCCCTCCACGAAGGTTCATTCCGAACCTTGCAATGGTTTCAAATGAGTGGGTCTTTCCCACATGACAGGCATTATTTTACGTGGTGACTGTTCTTTCTTCACCACAACCCCATATAATGCAGTTTTCAAAGAACACTCGTTCTTGTAAGTAGTATATCATGTTTTGTCTTGCCATCCCACAAGGGGATTTCGACAAAAGCGTACTCTCATCTCTACTCTAAAGAGGTAGAGGATTCCCGTCCGCAATCCTAAATGAAAAGTTTCGAAAAAAAAGAGGAGTTTATGGAGAAGGAATGGAATTTAAGTACAAAGACATATGACTTTTTTAACTGAATATTAAAATAAAAACTGATATCTTATATAATAAGAATGAAGAAAGTTGAAATGTCTTTTCTATTATTTAGGAGGTAGTCAGATTGAACGTGCTTTTTGTATGTACTGGAAATACATGTCGCAGTCCAATGGCAGAGGCTATTTTAAAGATGAAGGCTAAGAATATAAAGGTGAAATCGGCTGGGATCTTTGCTGCAAATGGAAGTAATGCTTCCCCACAAGTTATTCAAATTTTACAAGAAAAGACGCTCCCGTTCAAACATCAATCCCAACCTTTAAGTGAAGAGCTGATCCATTGGTCCGATTATATTTTTACAATGACTGAGAATCATAAGCAAATGATTGTACAACATTATCCGAATGAAGAAGGAAAAACATTCACATTGAAGGAATATGTGTTAGATGGTCTAGAAAACCCGGATGTTCACGATCCTTATGGGGGATCTGTTGAAATTTATAAACAGACATATGAAGAATTAGAATCATTGATTGAGGCTTTAATAGATAAATTAAAATGATCCTGTTGGAGGAGACAAAGAATGAAGAAAAAATCATTTAGATTTGGCCTTCGGAATAAGTTGGTGGTATTTACCACTGCTTTAGCTATTATTACATATTCTACGAGTGCCTTTTTTATTTACTATATCCATCCTAATTTTACCCCGCATCTCAATGAAATGGTCTTTACGATTAGCACTTTATTACTGGGGATTACATGGTCAGGAATTTTGGCTTACTTTGCGGGAAGTATTTTTGTAAAACCATTGCAAAACTTGGAGCAAGCAGCATTAGAAGCTGCCAAAGGGGATATCCATCAAGATGTGAAGTTACCAAAGGGTCAGGATGAAATGCGATCTTTAGCGAAAGCATTCAACGTCATGTTAGGAAACTTAAGAGAAATGGTTCACAAAATTGATGATAATTTTACCTTAACAAATGAAAGTGTAATCACGATTTCGGAAGAAGCTCAGAAAGCGTCTAGACAGGCGGAGTCGATTGCGAGAACGGTCGATGAAATCTCTTCCGGTGCTGAAAGTTCGGCGATCTCCATTCAAACGACGGCAGAATTAATGGAAGATGTCATTGACATGGCAGGACAGGTACAGGAGCAAGCAAAAGCATCCGAGAATCAATCGAATGAAATGGTTCTTGGTTTGAATCAAAGTAAACAAGCGATTGATACGCTCATTCATGGAATTAAAAGATTAACAAGGAATAATGAGAAATCATTAGAAGCGGTGAAAAGACTTGAAGGAAATGCGAATAAAGTGGGGCAAATCATTCAACTTGTAGGGGATATTGCCGCTCAAACGAATTTATTAGCTTTGAATGCCTCAATCGAAGCAGCACGAGCAGGGGAACATGGAAAAGGATTTGCTGTTGTAGCAGATGAGGTTAGAAAATTAGCGGATGAAAGTGCCACAGCTGTACAGGGAACGACCGAACTCATGAAACGGATTCAGCAAGAAGTCGGGAGTGTTGTCCAACAAATCTCTCTTCAAGTTCAATCGGCAAATGAAGAAGTGAAGAAAGTAGCCGAAGCAAATGCTGTCATAGAGGAAATGACAGTGACCATTCATGAAGTAGCCAGCACCACAGAAGCGATCTCAACTTTAGTGGATCGACAAATGGAGTGCATTCAACATACTTCTGAACAGTCACAAGAAGTCGCGGCGATCGCTGAGGAAACATCTGCAGGAGCGGAAGAAGTGACAGAAGCGACGAAAGAGCAGGCAAGAGTCGCAGATCGTATAGAAAAAATAACCGAAAGTTTAAGCAAGCAAGCCGAAGAGCTTAAATCAACGATCGTCCGCTTTCATTTGTAATGAAGAAGTAACGCATATATCAGTGGGAAATAAGCATATCTTTTTGGAAATAGGCAAATACCTTGGGGAAATAAACATAAATCTGAGGAAATACGCAAACCGCACCGGGAAATATGCAAATCTCATCGGGAAATAGGCAAAAGCAGAATTCACAAAAGAGATGAAATACCAATAGCAACCACAAAAAGGGATATCTCCATCTTGCGAGACATCCCTTTTTTTTATCTAGAAAACTACGATATCCGTACGCCGATGGACAAGTCGCTTCCGCATTTGTTATCGTCTAGCATCAGCGCCTATCGTCTAGCAGATTTCTCCGTCTTTTCCCTACGATAAGTCAACATCAGCTCGCAAAATCGCCTCGCTGTGTTTCCTTTATCTCAGTCAAAGACTACGAAATCCGTACGCCGATGATCGAGGCGTTTCCGCATTTGGTATCGTCTAGCATCAGCGCCTATCGTCTAGCGAATATCTCCGTTTTCTCCCTCCGATAAGTCAACATCAGCTCGAAAAATCCCTCTCTGTGTTTCCTTTATCTCAGTCGAAAACTACGATATTCGTACGCCGATGGACAAGTCGCTTCCGCTTTTGGGATTACTCTACGTCGATTTGGGCGCGTTGGAGCTTTCCGCTAAAGTCAACATACACGCTTTTCCATTCTGTAAACACATCAAGTGCTTGCACTCCTGAATCGCGGTGTCCGTTTCCTGTTCCTTTTGTTCCGCCAAATGGTAAATGAATCTCTGCTCCCGTTGTTCCCGCATTCACATAGACAATTCCTGTATCTAAATCACGTTGTGCAGCAAATACTTTATTAACATCTTTCGTAAAAATCGAACTGGAGAGTCCGTATGTGACGCTATTATTTACTTCAATTGCTTCTTCAAAACTTTGCACGGGGATGATCGATACAACCGGGCCAAAAATTTCCTCTTGGGCAATTCTCATAGTTGCTTTTACATCAGTAAATAAGGTTGGGGCATAATAATAACCATTTTCTAGCTTGTCGATTTTAGCAATCGACCCTCCCGCAAGTAATTTCGCTCCTTCTTCTTGACCAATTTGCACATACTCATCAATTTTACGAAGTGCTTGGCTATTAATGACAGGACCTACTTTTACACGTTCATCTAAGCCATTTCCTAATGTTAATTTTTCCATCTCCACTAATAATCGTTCTTCTAATTGTTCCTTCACTTTTTCATGGACCATGACACGGCTACATGCAGTACATCTTTGCCCACTTGTTCCATAAGCACTCCACAAAATTCCTTCCACAGCAAGGTCTAGATCCGCATCATCCATTACAATGACAGCATTTTTTCCGCCCATTTCGAGAGAGACTCTTTTTAATAGACTTCCGCAAGTTCCGGCGATATTACGACCTACTTCATTCGAACCTGTAAACGAGATGACATCAATATCAGGATGCTCAACCATGGCATTCCCCACTTGTGAACCGGATCCACAAACAAGGTTGATTACGCCTTTTGGTAAACCTGCTTCATGAAAAATTTTTACTAATTCCCGTGCCATTAAAGGAGTTTCTGTCGCTGGTTTCCAAATGACGGCATTGCCACTTACAATAGCAGGGAATGACTTCCACGTAGCAATCGCAATTGGAAAATTCCAAGGGGTAATAATGCCAACAATTCCAACCGGAACACGAACGCTCATAGCAAATTTATCTTTTAATTCGGATGGGGTGGTATTCCCGAATAATCGTCTTCCTTCCCCCGCCATGTAAAAAGCCATATCAATTCCTTCTTGAACTTCGCCTCGAGCTTCTTCAATCACCTTTCCCATTTCTTGTGTTAAAATGCGGGAAAGCTCTTCTTTTCGATCTTTCATAATAAGTCCCACACGATATAAAACTTCGGCTCTTTGTGGGGCAGGTACTAATGCCCAATGTTTCTGGGCCTGTTTGGCTGCTTGTACCGCATGATCGACATCTCCGGCTGAGGAGAGAAGAACTTCACCAATTGCCTTTCCATTTGCCGGATTGATAATAGAAGCATATTTCCCTTGTGCAGGTGTTACCCATTCCCCATTAATATAATTAACTACCTTTTCGTTTTGGATGAGATTAGACATAGATTTTTCCCCTTTCAATTGAATGGTTTTATTTAAAACTACGCAATTGCTGAATGGTTCTTGAAACAGATATTTGTTCTTGGTTCATTTCGATTTCAATCACAGTCGGTTTTGAACTTTTTATCGCTGAGAGGAGGGCATTTTCGAATTCAGTCCGGCTTTTCACTTTCACCCCATTTGCATTCATGGACTTCGCTAGTTCTGCAAAATAAACATTTCCTAAATCGGTTCCGCTCACCTTTTGGGGGTAATGGATTTCCTGATGCATGCGGATCGTCCCATACATTCGGTTATTAAATACAAGGCTGATGACGGGAATCTCATAACGTGACGCTGTTTCTAGCTCTTGAACGGTCATCATCATCCCACCATCACCTGATAAGGAGACGACGATACGATCGGGATGAGCAATTTTTGCGCCAATAGCAGCTGGAAGTCCATATCCCATCGCTCCAGACGTCGGTCCAATGTATGATTTCTCCGTTGAAAATGGATAAAAAGCGTGAAGCCACCCGGCAAAATTCCCAGCATCATTTGTGATGATGGCATTGTTTGGCAAGAGTTTTTGTAATAGCTCAATGACTTCTCCATTCGTAAAAGTAGAGTTTTGCTTTGGCATGCTTTGTGTGGATGCATGAAGATAGCCATGATGACATTTTTCTCCCCAGTCTTTCCAGGTAGATTCGATATTTAAATGAAGACAGGCAAGAAGAGCTTCATTGGCATCAGCCACAATCCCAACATCTGGTGGATAGACAGATCCTAATATATTGGTGTCAATATCAATATGGATGAGTGTTTGGTTTGGTGAAAGAAGAGTATAATCTTGGGTGGTTACTTCGGAAAGTCGGGTTCCAATGGCCATAATCAAATCTGCTTTACGTACGGAAGCTAGAACTTCCTTAGCGGTACCTAATCCTAAATGGCCAGCATATAAAGGATGATGATTTGGAAAAACATCATGTCTCCGGAAGGCAGCCATAACAGGTAGATCATATTTTTCAGCAAATCGGATCAAATTTTGCTCCCCATCTGAATGAATGACACCACCCCCTGCAATAATGAGCGGATATTTTGCCTTGTTTAAATAATTCTCCACTTGCCTCATTTCTTCCTGTGAAGGTTTTGGGGTAGGACAAGTGACTTTTGGTCCGAAAACCATTTTGCTGTCGATCTTTAGCATATCTTCTGGTAAGGAGATGACAACTGGACCGGGTCTGCCTGTTTGAGCAATACGAAAGGCTCGTTGGACCAATTCTGGCACCCTTGATGCATCCTTTATTTCAACCGTCCATTTAGCAATGGGTCCAAAAAACTGATCTAATTCAATTTCTTGAAATCCTTCTCGCCCACGAAATTGGCTATGAACCTGCCCTAAAAAGACAACCATTGGAGTGGAATCTTGAAAGGCAGTATGAACTCCAATCGTTAAATTAGCTCCGCCCACACCACGGGTTGCCATGACAACACCGGGCTTACGAGTCGCTTTAGCATACCCTTCAGCCATAAAAGAAGCCCCGCCTTCATGTCTCGCCGAAATTAAATCAATGGTGGGTTCATCATAAATGGCATCTAATACGGGTAAATAGCTTTCGCCAGGGACGCAAAAAACTTTTGTAACTCCTTCCATTTTTAAACACTCGATAATCGCCTTAGCTCCTGTCATTTTCCTACGCTGTACCGTTTTCTCAGTGGTTTGAGTCATGATTCATCACCTCAAGATCAAGAGTCATCATTCTTTTCACAGCTTCATCTAGTCGGTCGGTAGCGACAGAAAGAGAAATACGGAAATATCCTTCACCAGATGGTCCAAAGGCATTTCCAGGAGTCACGATGACTCCAGCTTCTTCCAACAGCTTTTCGGTAAACTGTTGGGAAGTCAATCCACTTGGAACGGCTGCCCAAATGAAGAAGGTACCTCGTGGCTTTTTCACAGCAATCCCTATATTCCTTAAAGCATTGATCATTTTTTCGAGACGTTGTTTATAAATGTGATTATTTTCGTCAACGGATGATAAATCACTGTTCAAAGCTTCGGCTGCTGCATATTGAATAGGAAGGAATTGACATGTATCTGTATTGCTTTTTACTTTGGATAAGGCTTGAATGATCTCGCGGTTTCCGGCGACATAGCCAATTCGCCACCCAGTCATATTGAAACTTTTGGATAATGAACCGAACTCAACGGCAATCTCTTTTGCCCCGTTAACTTGTAAAATACTTGGGGCTTTATATGAATCAAATGTCACCAATCCATAAGCAGAATCATGAATGATGGCGATCTTATGTTTTTTTGCAAAAGCTATTGCGCTTTCAAAAATATCCAATTCAATCGTTGCCGCAGTTGGATTACTTGGATAGTTTAAAAACATAAGCTTAGCCTTTTCACGAATGGAATCGGAAATATGGGTAAACATCGGACGATAGTCTTCGTGATCTAATGGTAAGTCGGCACAACTTCCACCTGCAAGATCAGTTGCTGTCCGATAAACAGGGTATCCAGGATCAGGAATCAGAACCGTATCCCCAGGATCGATGAGCGCTGGAATCACATGAGCAATCCCTTCTTTAGATCCTATTAAAGTAAGGACCTCTGTATCGGGGTCGAGGTCCACATTATATTGCTTTTTATAAAAAGAAGCGACGGCCTCACGATATTCTTTGCATCCTGAATAACTAGAATATTTAAAATTCCCCGGATTCTCTAATTCTCTTATTAAACGATTGACAATGAAAGGAGGTGTGGGTAAATCAGGAGCACCAATCCCTAAATCAATCACATCCACGCCTTTTTTCTGCAAAAGTTTCTTTTTTTCATCAATAATCGAAAATAAATAAGGTGGTAAACTTTGAACTCGCTTCGAAATAAATGAAGACATCTCCAATCCCCTCATTTCTCACTCAAATCTGTACAGTTACAATATATGATGGCTGAATTCATATATTCCAAAAATGCTAGATTTTCATCTGTATGATAGGGGGAGTTAACAGTTAGAATCATTGTGTTGAATGAGATTGCAACCTTTTAAAGCAATATAGAGGAACATACATTGTTCGAAAGAGTGGACATTGATAGAAAGAAGCTTCTCTATTTGATTTAAGCGATAGATCAAAGTATTACGATGAACATACAACTGACGGGCGGCCTTACTAATATTTAATCCCTCCCGACAATAGGTGAAAAACGTAGAAGTGAGTATATCTGCCTGAGGATGGTTTATGAAATGGTCAATATATTCTACCATTGATTCTAAAAAGGGTTGTTGGATTTCATGGACGATGCTATTTGTTAACACCTCCCAATTCTGATAGGAATACACCTCTTGGTCCATAGAAAAACGTTTTCCAACCGTTAATAATTTTAAAGCTTGTTTGTAAGACCGACTGACTCCGTCGACCCCTTTATAGCTATTTCCAGCGGCTATCACGGCTTTTCCCTTCAGTTGATGATCGTAAAGAAATTGATTCACGGTCCTGACGGCTTTCTCACAAGTTTCCAACATGGTAGAATGCTTATCTTTCGCTACCTTAAAGATCAGCCATTGTTTAAGACGAATAGATGTGACGATATCCTCCGCATGCACTTTAAAAAGCTTCTTAATTAAATGGAAAAAATCGACCTGTAACATGCTATGACCTTGGTTGTTCAGATCTAGTTCAGTGCAATCTTGAATTTGAATAAGGATACATCTCCTTGATGTTTCTAAATCGAAGTCCATCATTTCACAATAATGAATAAGCTGTTCATTTGTTGGATGATGGTGTTGTTGTAATAAAAAGCGAATAAAATTTTCTGTTGTTTTTAATTGGGCAGAAAAGGCCTCCATTTTCAACGTTTCATGGAGAAGCATTTCAACATGAGTTCGGATTAAATAGACATATTTGATAATATCCTTGCTGTTGCCAACAATTCCCAATACCCCAATCGCCTTCTGTTCGTAAAAGATGGGGGTAGCGACACCTGGAAGGATATTGGGATGATTCGCAACTTGTTCTTCTGTATATTCAACCGCTTTTCCTGCATTCAAAACCTCTTTGATCCCCCCGTGAAATGAACCAAGCCGATTCTGGTCGGTGCAACCAATGATGATTCCTTTTTCATTCGTAATACTCATAGGTAGCTCTAGCACAGAAGTTGTTTTATCCACGATCGATTGGGCAATTTGCTCAAGTAGCTTCATTCACCACACCCCTATACGACATTGTTTTTTTACATCGTGATGGCAAGGTCAAGCTATAAGAAATATATCGTTTTTTTGTGCAAAATATACATTCTATAGCGGAGGATCTCACCATAATATATTAAAAATCAATAGTTAAAGGAGGATTCTATGAAAAAGGCAGATATCATCATCATCGGTGGTGGTGTAATGGGTTCAAGCACAGCTTACCACCTGAGAAATATAGGATATGAAGGTCGAATCATTGTTTTTGAAAAGGACCCCATTTATGAATTTTCCTCAACCGCTAGAAGTGCAGGAGGGATTCGGCAATTATATACAACAGATATTAATATTCAGCTTAGTCGTCATAGCTTACAAGTGTATAAACAGTTTCCTAAGGAGATGGAATTAGATGGAGAGCAAGCCACAATTGACTTTAAACAAAGAGGATATTTATTTTTGGGAAATAAAGAGATGATTCCTATGTTTAAAAAACAACAATTACTCCAAAGAAAATACGGAGTGCCTTCAGAGGTGTTGTCGGCTCATGAACTGCAAAAGATTATACATGAGCTAAATATTGAAGACCTTGCTGGTGGGCTTTATTGCCATGAAGATGGGTATCTTGATCCTTACTCCATCATGCAAAGCTATCGCAAGCATGCTCAACGACGGGGGGTCGAATATTTATATCAAGAAGTGGATGGTATTTTAGAGGAACAAAAGCAAATAACAGGAATTCGTCTAGTGGATGGTACGATCTATCAATCTCCAATTGTGATCAACTGTGCTGGAGCATGGGGAGTATATTTAAGTGAAAAAATAGGAATTTCACTTCCAGTCCATCCATTAAAACGACAAATCTTCCAATTTGATATCGAAAAGCCACTGAATAACGAATTACCGCTTACGGTCGACCCTACTGGTGTCTATTTCCGTCATGAAGGAAAAAAGATTTTAACTGGCTTTTCAGAGGAAACGAAACCGGGAATTGACTTTACAGTGAATAGATCGTTGTTTTATGACGAAATGTGGCCGATTCTAGCTCATCGGATTCCCAATTTTGAAAGAGTCAAGATGACATCAAGCTGGGCCGGACTTTATAGCTTTAATACAGTCGATCATAATGCCATAATCGGAAAACATCCATCGATGAGCGGGTATTATATGGCTTTAGGATTTAGTGGACATGGCATGCAACAAGCACCAGGTGTCGGCCAAGGTTTAGCCGAGTTAATCTACTTCGGACATTATAAAGCGATTGATTTAACTCCCCTTCGTTTTGAACGGTTTGCAGAGAATGATCTCGTATTAGAGGATGCCGTTGTGTAAAAGACTTCTTAAAGGCTGTGCAAATGAAAGCTCAAGCCCAGTTGAGAAGCGGCTCCTAAAGAGTAGAAGTCATCAACGGCCGGTTTAACAAAGCCTTTTTAAAAAAGGAGGACTGTAAAATGCTCGTTTTAAATGAAGCAAATCTTCTTCAAGCGACATCAATGAAAGAAATCATCGATGTGGTGGAAGATGCCTATACTTTATATGATAAAGGTCAGTTCCAAATGCCAATCAGAAACCAGATTCGCGATCAAGACAATTCCTTTCTTTTAATGCCTTGTATTGCGAATCAATCAATTGGCACAAAAATTGTAAGCGTTTTCCCTAATAATAAGAAGAAACTGGTAACCCAAGGAATCGTTGTGTTAAACGATCGGAAGGACGGGTCTATTAAGGCTTTGCTTAATGGAACATTATTGACAGGGTTAAAAACGGGGGCAGTAGGTGGTGTGGCGATTAAACATCTTTCGCCATCTAATGTTCAATCAGTGGGACTAATAGGGACTGGATATCAAGGTTTATATCAACTGATGGGCGCTTCCGTTGTTCGTGATATTCAACATATATATTTATATAACCGATCCCCTTCCAAACTACCAGCTTTTATTCATAACCTACAAAATCTACTCCATTCTAAGCAAAAAATTCATGTTGTAGAAAGTCCATTGGAATTAGTGCAACAGGCAGAAATAATCATTACATCTACTTCAGCCAATTCCCCAGTTTTACCGAATGTTGAAGGTCTTTTCAATGGAAAGCTCATCATCGGGATAGGTTCATATCAACCTCATATGCGAGAATTTCCAGATCAATTATATACGAATATAAAACAAATTTTCATAGACACAATTGATGCCAAAAAGGAGACAGGGGATTTAATCGATCCCCTCCAAAATCAATGGGTTCATCCATCACAAGTGATCCCTTTTTCTGAAGTAGTAACGAAAAAAGTGGTGCCTACTATTTCAGATGAGTACCCTACAGTCTTTAAATCAACCGGGATGGCCTTATTCGATCTCCTTGTTGCGGAGAAGATGTATGAAAAAGCCGTACAAAAACAAATAGGGGAATATGTCAATTTGTAATGATCCAAATAATGTGTCTACTAGCAAAACAAAGGAGCTGATTCAATTGCATACCGTCATTATGATCGAATTTATTGTATATTGTTTGTTCATGCTTGCGATAGGCCTACTTTCTAGTAAACGTGATATGGGACATTCTGATTTCCTTTTAGGTGGAAAAAGATTGCCGGGGTGGGCTTTAGCCTTTTCCGAAAGAGCTACCGGAGAATCGGCATGGCTATTATTAGGGTACACTGGCTTTGTATTTGCAACAGGTTTATCAGGTGTGTGGGTAGCGGTCGGAATATCATTAGGAATCATCTTTTCATGGCTGTTTTTGGCGAAGAGGTTTCTTCGTGATGCGGAAGAATATAATGTACTAACACTTCCTGGATATTTAGCAAAAAGATTTGGTACCCATGGAAAAGTCATCATATGGTTGTCGACCGTTCTAATCTTATGTTTTATGATGTTTTACTTCGGGGCACAAATTGCAGGTGCTGGTAAAACTCTGTTCACCGTTTTCAATATTTCTCCAATGGTTGGAATGATCATTAGTATTATCATTGTAATCATTCTTTCTTATACAGGCGGATTCGTCAGCGTCGTGTGGACAGATATGATCCAAAGTATTATGATGCTCATCACTCTTGTCGTTCTTCCTATCATTGCCTTATACCAGATTTACACAAATGATTTATCTATTAGCCATGCTTTAAGTACGTCAAGCCCTGGGATGGATTCATGGACTGGGGGATTAACCGGTTTCGCTTTAGGTCTTTTACTATTTAATAATTTTGCCTGGTTCTTCGGATTTTTAGGGGGACAACCACAACTAAGTGCACGATTTATGGCATTGAAAAATAAAAAGGAGGCAAAAACAGGAAGTACTGTCGCGATTATTTGGACTCTATTGGCTTATAGTGGAGCTTTTATGATCGGTATAACGGCTCTGACTCTTTACCAGGATCAAAGTTTTGCAGATGTTGAAACGATTCTACCATTTATGTTGATGGATCTAGTTCCTCCGTGGATTGCAGGTCTCTTGTTAGCCGGAATTCTAGCCGCTATCATCTCCACAGCCGATTCTCAACTTCTTGTCATCACAAGCTCTATCAGTGAAGATATTATCCGCAATGCCTTGGGAATCAAAGTGACGGAGAAACAGCTTGTAAAGATCTCTAGATTGACCATTATTGTAGCCGGAATCGTAGGGCTGATCATTGCTTTAACCTCTGAATCCCTCGTCTATCTAGTGGTTAGTTGGGCATGGGCAGGTGTCGGTTGTACACTATCGCCAGCGATTATTCTAGCCTTTACTTGGAAAAGGTATTCAGGCATCGGGGTAACCGCGACGATTATTTCTGGGTTTGTCAGCACCATCATCTGGATTTCCTCTCCGCTAGAGGCGATCATTAGTTCGCGTTTTTCCACTTTCTTTATTGCGGCCTTTTTCGGAATTGTCTTCAGTTTTCTCTTCCCAGATAAAAGCAATAAAAGCGAAGAGGCTAAACCTATAAAACCGATTGAAAGGTAAGTTTTTTAAGATTGCTCCATAGCTGTTGGGCAGTTTTTTGTACGAAACTTAGGAAACAACCAGCACTATTGGGGCAATCTGTTTTTATTCGCAGATCTTTCTTTATATTTTGATGCAATTATGACAAAATAAAAGGAGATAAGTGAATGGATCTTTCAAAGGAGGATTTTTTTGTAATGAAAGTAGCAATCGCATCAGACCATGGTGGTATCCATATACGAGAAGAAGTGAGATCGCTTTTAGAAGAAATGGGAATTGAATATGAAGATTTTGGATGTGACTGTGAAGCATCTGTTGATTATCCTGATTATGCCTTGCCTGTTGCAGAAAAAGTGGCAAAAGGTGAATTTGATAAAGGAATTTTAATTTGTGGTACAGGAATCGGCATGAGCATAGCGGCCAATAAGGTAAAAGGGATTCGCTGTGCCCTTGTACATGATGTATTTAGTGCCAAAGCAACTCGTCAGCATAATAATAGCAATATGCTAGCAATGGGTGAGCGTGTAATTGGACCAGGATTAGCTCGAGAAATTGCGAAAGCTTGGTTAACGACTGACTACGAAGGCGGCCGACACGAAAGACGCGTGGGGAAAATTTCAGAGTACGAAGAGAAAAACCTTTAATTAATCCGTATTTTTTTGAAAATTATTTTTCAATGTATGATACGAACAAACGGAAGACTTTTCCTGGGATAGAAAGATTGTGGCAAATAGAGGCAATCGGCTAGTCGTCGATCGCTTCTCATTCCTCATTCTAAAAATGGTGGAAAAGGTTCTAGAAAGTATCATATTGTTCTAACGATAAAAATTTACAAAAACAGCCTTTCAAAAAAGAGGGGATATCCTGTGTTAAATGAATTAAAAATTTGGGAACAACAACTTTCAAGAATATTAGCAGAGTTTCAAGAGCAAGCAAAATTGAAAAGCGGTCAACTATTGATTGTCGGCTGCTCTACATCCGAAGTGGCAGGCCAAAGAATTGGGACATCTGGTACATTTGAAATTGCCGAAATGATTTTTCGCGGGATTCAGAAATTTGCTGAACAAACCGGTATTCATGTTGCCTTTCAATGTTGCGAACATTTAAACCGTGCCCTTGTTGTGGAGCATGATGTTTTGGAAAAATACCAGCTAGAAGAAGTAGCGGTAATACCGGTTCGGACGGCTGGCGGTGCTATGGCTACATATGCATTTGAACACTTTCAACAGCCTGTTGTTGTAGAGTTTATTCAAGCAGATGCAGGGATTGATATTGGAGATACCTTCATTGGAATGCATTTGAAACATGTCGCAGTTCCTGTACGTGTAAGAGAGCCGTTGATTGGGAATGCGCATGTTACACTTGCAAAAACAAGACCGAAATTAATTGGTGGTTCACGGGCAGTCTATGAAAAAAATAGGATCAATGACCATTGTTCTTAAGGAGATTTTGAAAAAGCTTTTCCCCTATTATATAAATTTTTTGAAAAAATCAACAGTTTTTTAGTTGCTTTATAATTTTTAAAAACATGATAGAATAGGGGAGAATTTAAAAAATATTAAAAAAATAATTTTAACTATCATTTTTCGTCTAAATTGAAAGGGGATTAATCATGAGCAAAATTGCCGCACAAGATCAAGCTGTATACGAAGCGATACAAGCTGAGCTAAAGAGACAACGTGAAAAAATCGAATTGATTGCTTCTGAAAACTTTGTTTCTGAAGCTGTAATGGAAGCACAAGGATCTGTATTAACGAATAAGTACGCAGAAGGATATCCAGGTCGCCGCTATTATGGTGGATGTGAGCATGTTGATGTTGTCGAAAATCTAGCACGTGATCGCGCGAAGGAAATCTTCGGTGCTGAGCATGTCAATGTTCAACCACATTCTGGTGCTCAAGCAAACATGGCTGTTTATTTCACTATTTTGGAGCCAGGTGATACGGTCTTGGGAATGAATCTTTCTCATGGTGGACATTTAACACACGGAAGCCCAGTTAACTTCAGTGGAGTTCAATATAATTTCATTGAGTATGGGGTAGATAAAGAAACACATCGAATTGATTATGATGATGTGCGTGCCAAAGCGCAAGAACATAAGCCAAAATTAATTGTTGCAGGTGCTAGTGCTTATCCTAGAGAAATTGATTTTGCAAAGTTCCGTGAAATTGCAGACGAAGTTGGGGCTTATTTAATGGTGGATATGGCTCATATCGCTGGATTAGTTGCAGCTGGTTTACATCAAAACCCAGTTGAATATGCTGATTTCGTTACAACAACAACACATAAAACATTGCGTGGCCCGCGCGGAGGAATGATTATGTGTAAAGAAGAGTTTGCCAAGAAAATTGATAAATCTATTTTCCCTGGAATCCAAGGTGGACCACTTATGCATGTCATCGCGGCAAAAGCAATTGCGTTAGGAGAAGCATTACAAGATGATTTTAAACAATATGCACAAAATATCATCAATAATGCGAAGCGTCTAGCGGAAGGCTTGCAAAAAGAGGGATTAGAATTAGTCTCTGGTGGTACAGATAACCACTTGCTCCTAGTGGATGTACGTTCTCTTAATTTAACTGGGAAAGTAGCAGAACATGTACTAGATGAAGTTGGAATTACAGTTAATAAAAATACGATTCCATATGACCCAGAAAGCCCATTTGTAACAAGTGGTATCCGCATTGGAACAGCTGCTGTCACTTCCCGCGGATTCGGTTTAGAAGAAATGGATGAAGTGGCATCCATCATCGCCTTTACATTGAAAAACCACGAAGATGAAGCGAAGTTAGAAGAAGCACGTAAACGTGTTGCGGCATTAACAAGCAAATCTCCTTTATATGAATAAATAATGTAACTTGAAAGAAGCTGTCCCGTAGAGCTTGGTCTTCCTTCTAATAAATCCGTGTTTTTGATGAAGGAGGCTAGCACAATGGATAGCTTTTTTCTTTGTTTAGGAAACGATAAAATTTAGCAGTGTTTCCTTTATCTCAGTCGAAAACTTACGAAATCCGTACGCCGATGAACAAGGTGCTTTCGCATTTGATGTCGTCTAGCTACAGCGCCTATCGTCTAGCGAATTTCTCCGTTTTCTCCCTCCGATAAGTCAACATCAGCTCGTGAACGACCTCGCTGTGTTTCCTTTATCTCAGTCGAAAACTTACGAAATTCGTACGCCGATGGACAAGGCGCTTTCACATTTGATGTTGTCTAGCTTTTTCAAAATAGTATCTCGGAGAAACTGCGTGGGAACAGGTGCATAAATCTCGGGAAGTAGCGCAATAAATCATGGGAAATATGCATAAACTCTGGGAAATGTTCAAATCTCCTCAGAAGAGACGCAAAACCTCAGGGGAAATAGTCAAATCACCTCAGGAAATATGCAAAAGCCAGCGCTCCTACCCAATTCAAAGTCTAGAGCCTCCATTGCTTCTAATCCCGTCAACTCATTATGTATAAGGATTTTGACTTTAGAAATCATTGTTTTTTTACTAAATGATAGACCAATGTGGCACAATAATAGCGGGTGTTTTAATGCCTCAAAAAATCTCCAAGGTTGAAAGTCATACAAAATGGAAAGTTTTGTGGCAATCACCTTTCCACATTGCCGAAAAAGGTTATTTTCTGTAAAATAGTACAAAGTGTGATGCTCAACAAGAAGACATCATAGATACGCCCAAATAATTTACATAAGTAGAAGGAGCGATTCCCTTGGGAAAAGTGTTTGTATTTGATCACCCGCTAATCCAACATAAACTTACATTTATACGTGATAAGAACACAGGGACAAAAGAGTTCCGCGAGCTTGTTGACGAAGTTGCTACACTGATGGCTTTCGAAATTACTCGTGATATGCCTTTAAGAGAAATTGAAGTAGAAACACCTGTTAGAAAATCAAAATCTAAAATATTATCAGGAAAGAAAATTGGGATTGTTCCAATTTTACGTGCTGGTATTGGCATGGTTGATGGAATCTTAAAGCTAATTCCTGCGGCCAAAGTGGGTCATATCGGTCTATATCGCGATCCCAAAACATTAAAGCCAATAGAATATTATGCAAAGCTTCCTTCTGATGTAGAAGAACGTGATTTTATTTTAGTTGACCCAATGTTAGCAACAGGCGGCTCTGCAGTTGAAGCAATTAACTCTTTGAAAAAGCGCGGCGCAAAACATATTAAATTCATGTGCTTAATCGCAGCACCTGAAGGAGTAGAAGCAATTAAGGAATTACATCCAGATGTAGACATCTTTATTGCAGCTTTAGATGAAAAATTAAATGAAAAGGGATACATCGTTCCAGGACTAGGCGATGCCGGTGACCGTTTATTTGGAACGAAATAATGTGATGAGTAGGTGTAGACATTGAACCGACCCATAAAGGTAATGACGATATTTGGTACACGTCCTGAAGCAATCAAAATGGCGCCACTTGTTCTTGAATTACAAAAACATCCAGATGAGATTGAATCGATTGTGACAGTGACGGCTCAACATCGTCAAATGCTTGACCAAGTGCTGAATATTTTCCAAGTTCATCCAGACTATGATTTGAACATTATGAAAGATCGTCAAACATTAGTTGATGTAACAACAATAGGTCTTCAAGGATTGGACAAGGTAATGAAAGAGGTCAAACCAGATATTGTTCTTGTCCATGGAGATACGACGACAACTTTTATCGCAAGTCTAGCTGCTTTTTATAATCAAATTGCAATCGGACATGTGGAAGCAGGCTTGCGTACTTGGAATAAATACTCCCCATTCCCTGAAGAGATGAACCGACAGTTAACAGGGGTTATGGCTGATTTGCATTTTTCTCCGACAACAAAAGCAAAAGAAAATCTTCTACGGGAAGATAAGAAACAAGATACGATTTTTGTGACAGGGAATACAGCTATTGATGCTTTAAAAACAACGGTGAAACAAGATTATCAACACGAAATATTGGGGAAAATCGGGACTGACCGGTTAGTTCTAATGACCGCGCATCGACGTGAAAATTTAGGCGAACCGATGAGAAACATGTTCCGAGCAATTAAAAGAATTGTCAATGAACAGAAGGACGTTCAAGTTGTTTACCCTGTTCATTTAAACCCAGCAGTGCGTGAAATTGCGAATGAAATATTAGGAAATGACGATCGAATTCATTTAATCGAACCACTAGATGTAATCGATTTTCATAACTTCGCAGCGAGAGCCCATCTTATTTTAACGGATTCAGGTGGGATTCAAGAAGAAGCTCCATCATTAGGAGTGCCAGTCCTCGTCCTTCGCGATACAACAGAACGTCCAGAAGGAATTGAAGCAGGTACATTGAAGCTTGCAGGGATTGAAGAAGAAACCATTTACAAGCTTGCAACAGAATTATTAACGAATAAAGAAGAATACGAGAAAATGGCAAAAGCCAATAATCCATACGGCGACGGAGAAGCCTCCCGCCGAATTGTAGAAACCATTCGTTACTTCTTTAAACAAACAGAACAAACACCAGATCAATTCGAATAGAAAAATAAAAAAGGCAGACCCTTGAGAATGACAGGGATCTGCCTTTTTCCTAATTCTGGATGGTGCCTGGCACCTGAATATTAAGGGACTATGAACAAATAATAAGGATATGGGGGCGATCGAATTGAAAAAGCTTTTATTCATATTTTGCATATTTGTTATTATTTTCCCTTATCCAGTATTTGCCTCTATCAAATTACCCTCTCTTCCAATGCAAGATGAGGAAGAAGTGATTACAGCCATTTTAGAAGTACAATCTCCCATTGATGAAAATTGGATTCGGCAATTACGACATTCGTCCACTACCGTGTCTATTAAATATATATATAAAGAAGTGTTCAATGGAGTAGCGGTAGAAGGGAAACGAAAAGAGATCGCAAAGCTGAAGAAGAAATATCCAAGTATCCAACATGTGCATGAAGCCAATGTATATCATTCATTAGCAAATGAAAGCATCCCTTTTATCGGATCGAAAAAAGCGAGGTCCTATTTTGATCAAAAAGGAAACCGAGTAACAGGAAAAGGAGTAAAAGTAGCGGTTATTGACACAGGGGTAGATTATCATCATACGGATTTACGAAGAAATTATAAAGGTGGAAAGGACTTTGTAGACGGGGATGATTTCCCAATGGAGGCGAGAGAAGGAAATCAGGCAATGACATTCCACGGTACCCATGTAGCAGGTGTTATTGCGGCGAACGGTAGAATGGAGGGAGTGGCCCCAGAAGCCGATCTTTATGCTTATAGAGTGTTGGGGGCAAACGGGTCTGGTACGACCGATCAAGTGTTAGCAGGTTTAGAGCAAGCAGTGAAGGATGATATGGATGTCATTAACTTGTCATTAGGCAGCGAGATGAATGGTCCAGATTTGCCCATTAGTAAAGCTCTCGATCGGGTTGTGGAAAAGGGAGTTGTCGCGGTCACATCAAATGGAAATTCGGGGCCGGATCAATGGACAGTCGGAACACCTGGTACATCAGAAAAGGCGATTTCCGTTGGGGCATCAACGCCGATCCTTCATATACCATATGTTTATACGAATAAAAACCGTCAACAAATAAAATTGCAAATGATGGAGAATAGTATTCCTTGGGAAATGATGCAAACTCTTGAGATTGTAGATGGAAAATATGGTGAACGACAGCATTTACAAAATGTAGAGGGGAAAATCGCCTTGATCAAACGAGGAAAAATTCCTTTTACATTAAAGGTGGAAAATGCTCAAGAGCAAGGAGCGAAGGCCGTCATTATATACAATAATACGAATCAGCATTTACATGCGGGCCTTGAACATCAGCTTCAAATTCCAGCAGCTACGATCCCTAAAAAAATCGCTGAAAAATGGAAAAAACAAATGGAAGCAATGAAATTACTGATTACGACTGAGATAAAAAAAGAACAAGATCAATTAGCGTCATTTAGTTCGCGGGGCCCAGTGACGACAAACTGGGAGATTAAACCGGATATTGTTGCTCCAGGAGTTGAAATAGAAAGTACCATTCCAAACGGCTATTTTTCCTTACAAGGAACAAGTATGGCGGCTCCCCATATCGCAGGAGCAGCTGTGCTCCTAAAACAGGCATATCCCAATTGGACACCAGCTGAAGTGAAAGCCGCTTTGATGAACACGGCGAAATTATTAGAGGATCAAAAGGGAAACCCGCTTCATGTGTATGAGCAAGGGACAGGCCGAGTTCAAATTGAGGAAGCCCTTACAATGCAAACAATGGTGATACCAGGTTCTCTCTCCTTTGGGAAAATGAAAAGCCGACAGCACCCTGAAAAAGAGAAAAAATTAAAGGTGAGAAACATAAGCAACGAAACAAAGCATTATCATTTTGAACACCCAAGCAAAAAAGGACAGCTTCAATGGAAATTCCCTCTGCCATTTTCTTTAAAACCAAATGAAGAAAAAGAAGTCATTGTTTCTGCCTTTTTAAAAGAGGAAGATACAAAACAGAAAGTAAAGGATGGATATATTACTTTAAAGGAAGGAAATGAAGAGATTCATCTACCTTATCTATATGTAATGAACGAGCCCGAATATCCAAGAGTGATGGGGTTTACCCTCGTACAAGGAGACAAACCCAAAACGATTCGCTATGAAGTCTATCTTCCAAGCACGTCAGAGGAATTTGGGATTGCTATGTACGAGAAAGAAACGATGAGGTTTATGGGGTTATTAGATAGTCAAAGAAATGTGCAGCGGGGATTAAAAGAGAAAGAATTACTTTTACCCGACAATATTGACCTAACAAATACCATATTTGTAGCTTTTGTTAGAAGTAAAGGAAAGGAAGATTACCAAAAGTGGGGAGATTCATCTATATAATGAGGGGAAAAAAGAGGATCTCTCTCTTTTTTCTCTCTGTAATACAACAGATATTAACATCTGAGGAAACCCCAAGTAAATTGTAAAAAATAAGTCGAAATGATTAATGGGGAATTTTGATAATTTTGTGAACTTTAAAATTTATGAGTGTGAACTTTTTCACTGAAAACGCATTGACATTAGTATATTGCTATTGTATGCTAACAAAGGATATAGTTTAACAGAAAAAATCCATATTTTCTAGGCAAACACTTTTTTTTGCTACTTTTTAAATGTATAATTGATCGTTCTATTTTTGATTTCTGAGAGGATTATGATGAAAGATCGCGAAAAAAGACCATTTTATGCTATGGCACTATATAGCGCTATACTATCACAGTTAGTCGGGTCGATATTAATTGGGATTTTTGCAGGGCGCTGGTTAGATCGTCTACTACATACTATGCCGATTTTTTTAATTGTGGGTCTTTTGACGGGGCTATCAACAGGAGTCTATGCAATGATGCGAACGATACGCCACCACTTTAATTCAGGAGATTAATGTAATATGCAGGAACTCCATCAGATGTTAAATCGACATCGCAAATACATATTTTCGTTGCTCGCCCTTTATTGTATTGGGTGGGGGGTTACGGAATACAAGACGATCTTTTTAGGCCTTATTTTAGGGACAAGCATTAGTCTATTGAATCACTGGCTCATGATCAAACGAATTTCTCGTTTTGGCGATGCTGTTGTAGCAGGTCAAAGGGTTCGAACATTGGGAACATTTTCAAGAATGGCTTGGGCGGTATTTGCAGTCATAATTGCTTTGGAACTTCCAGATCATTTCCATTTTATTAGCGTAATTTTGGGATTAATGACATCTTATATCGTCATTATGATAGATTTTATTATTCAATCTTTAATAAAACGTAAAAACGGGGAAGAGAGGTGAAAAAAGTTGGATCATAAAGCTCCATTATATAACTTGGACCTTTTTGGGTTTACTCTTACATTCAACCTAGCGAATGTATTAATGATTACGGTTGCTAGTGTAATCGTATTCTTAATAGCGGTGATATCAACCCGCAACTTAGCCATGAAGCCTACTGGAATTCAGAACTTCTTTGAGTGGGTAATGGATTTTGTAAGAAATATTATTAAAAGCAATATGGACTGGAAAACAGGTGGAAGATTCCATGTGTTAGGAATTACATTATTAATGTATATTTTTGTTTCCAATATGCTAGGTTTGCCGTTTTCAGTCGTAATTGATGATACTCTTTGGTGGAAATCACCAACCGCAGATCCTACTGTAACATTAACATTAGCTATCATGGTAGTGGGATTGTCACACTATTATGGAATCAGAATGAAAGGCTTTGGCGGGTACAGTAAGGGATTTGTACAACCAATGGCATTTTTATTCCCGCTGAAAATTGTTGAGGAGTTTGCAAACACTCTAACTCTTGGTCTCCGTCTTTATGGGAACATTTATGCGGGAGAAATTTTATTAACTTTACTAGCTGGTGGACTTGCAACAGGTGTTGGAGGAACGATTGCAGCCATTATTCCAACATTAGCATGGCAAGGATTCAGTGTCTTCGTAGGAAGTATCCAGGCATTTATTTTTACAATGTTAACAATGGTTTACCTTGCTCACAAAGTGAGTGACGACCATTAAGATATAACTGTTCAGTTTGAACAACCATTTTAAATAAAATAATTTATTTATACATTTAAAGGAGGAACTTTTGAAATGGGTCTTTTAGCAGCAGCAATCGCAATAGGGTTAGGTGCACTTGGTGCAGGTATTGGTAACGGTTTAATCGTATCACGTACAGTTGAAGGGATTGCACGTCAGCCAGAAGCACGTGGAATGCTTCAAACTACAATGTTTATCGGGGTTGCGTTAGTTGAGGCGATTCCTATCATCGCAGTTGTTATCGCGTTCATGGTATTAGGTAGATAATTGACAGGAATTTTGTTCCGAATGGCGAAGATCATTCCACGAGAACCTTCGCCATTCCTTTATGTGCGATATTCTTGATTGTTTTTTTTGAACTAAAGATGTTTGATATAGTGCCCACCATAGGGTTTAACCTCTTGAAGGGAGTGAAATAGCGTGTTTACAGACGCATTTGTACTTGGATCTGCAAGTGGCTTTAATGGCGGCGATATCCTATTCCAATTAGTAATGTTTATCGTTCTATTATTGTTAATCAAAAAATTCGCATGGGGTCCACTCATGGGAATGATGAAACAACGTGAAGATCATATTGCGAATGAAATTGACTCGGCTGAAAAAAGTCGTATAGAAGCAAATAAATTATTAGAAGAAACACGTGCGGAGCTTAAACAAGCACGCCAAGATGCACAAGCTATGATGGAGAATGCTAGAAAACAAGGTGAAGAGCAAAAGGATCAAATCATTGCTGCAGCACGATCTGAAGCAGAAAGATTGAAAGAATCAGCGAAGGTTGAAATTGACCATCAAAAAGAACAAGCAATGGCTGCTTTACGTGAGCAAGTTGCTTCCTTATCTGTTCTAATCGCTTCTAAGGTGATTGAAAAAGAGCTAAATGCAGCAGATCAAGAGAAATTAATCAATGAATATATTCAAGAGGCAGGAGAAGAGCGATGAGTAATACTGCAGTAGCAAAGCGCTATGCGTTGGCTCTTTTCCAAATTGCAAAGGAAAACTTTGTGATTGAGCCAATTGAAGGAGAACTTCAAGTTGTGAAGCAAGTATTCAATGGTCATCCAGATCTTTTAGCTATACTTAAGTCACCTAAGCTTACGATTGATAAGAAAAAAGAAATATTAAAAGGGGCATTTTCCGAAGCCTCTCCATATATTTTAAACACATTAATGTTATTAACAGAACGTCATCGAGAAGATATTATCGCAGAAGTAGCCGAAGCTTACATACAATTGGCTTATGAAGAGCGTGGGGTTGCTGAAGCAAATGTGATGACAGTTAGAAAGTTAACGAAAGAAGAAGAACAATCAGTTTCTTCAACATTTGCCCGCAAAATAGGCAAAAACTCGTTAATTATTAACAATATCGTAGACAAAAATCTTCTTGGTGGAATGAAAGTGCGAATTGGAACTCGTATTTATGACGGATCCATTCGTGGTAAACTTGATCGTCTCGGACGTGAATTAACAGTATAATTTATTCGGTTTTACTTATCGATATGAAATAAAAATGAATTGAAAAAATAAGGGGTGAAATTCATGAGCATCAAAGCTGAAGAAATCAGCGCGCTGATAAAAAAGCAAATTGAAAACTATCAGTCAGACATTAAAGTAAGCGATGTAGGTACGGTTATCCAAATTGGTGATGGTATCGCTCGTGCTCATGGCCTCGACAATGTCATGGCTGGAGAGCTTCTTGAGTTTTCAAACGGTGTCATGGGTATGGCACAAAACCTAGAGGAAAACAACGTAGGGATCGTAATCTTAGGTCCATTTAAAGATATTCATGAAGGTGACGAAGTACGTCGTACAGGTCGAATCATGGAAGTTCCTGTTGGGGATGAACTTATTGGACGCGTTGTAAATCCATTAGGTCAACCAGTCGACGGTCTAGGCCCAATTAATACAACAAAAACTCGTCCAATTGAAAGCCCAGCAACAGGGGTAATGGATCGTAAATCAGTTCATGAACCATTACAAACAGGGATTAAAGCGATTGATGCCTTAGTTCCAATCGGACGTGGCCAACGTGAATTAATCATCGGTGACCGTCAAACAGGAAAGACTTCTGTCGCAATTGATACAATCTTGAACCAAAAAGATCAAGATATGATTTGTATTTATGTGGCAATCGGTCAAAAAGAATCAACAGTTCGCGGTACTGTAGAAACACTACGTAAACATGGTGCATTAGATTATACGATTGTTGTCACTGCATCTGCATCTCAACCAGCGCCATTGTTATTCCTTGCACCATATGCAGGTGTATCAATGGGTGAAGAGTTCATGTTTAATGGAAGACATGTACTCATCGTATATGATGATTTAACAAAACAAGCATCTGCTTATCGTGAACTTTCATTATTATTACGTCGTCCTCCAGGTCGTGAAGCTTATCCTGGTGACGTATTCTACTTGCATTCACGTTTATTAGAACGTGCTGCGAAATTGAATGATTCACATGGTGCTGGATCAATTACAGCACTTCCGTTTGTTGAAACACAAGCAGGTGATATTTCTGCTTATATCCCAACAAATGTCATTTCCATTACAGATGGTCAGATTTTCTTACAATCAGATCTATTCTTCTCTGGTGTACGTCCAGCGATCAATGCGGGTCTTTCTGTTTCTCGTGTTGGTGGTTCGGCACAAATTAAGGCCATGAAGAAAGTAGCAGGTACGCTACGTCTTGATTTAGCTGCTTATCGTGAACTAGAAGCATTTGCTCAATTTGGTTCTGACTTAGATAAAGCGACCCAAGCGAAGTTAAATCGTGGTGCTCGTACTGTTGAAGTTCTTAAACAAGACCTAAACAAACCACTTAAAGTAGAAAAACAAGTTATGATCCTTTATGCATTAACAAAAGGACATTTAGATGATATTGCCGTTGAGGATGTTCGTCGTTTTGAAGATCAATTCTTAAGCTGGTTAGACAATAATCATACCCAATTGTTAGAACATATTAGAACAACTAAGAACTTGCCTGCTGATGAAGATATGGCAGCAGCAATCAATGAGTTCAAAAAGACTTTTGCATAAGAGATGTTCTGATAAATAGGAAAAGGCATAGGGCACTACATCGAGCTCGTTATTTCGAGCTGAACAGTGCCTGAAGCTACATGAAAGGTTTTTAAAATACCGATCATATCTTTCTAAAAAGGGTGGTGAAGACCAGTGGCATCGTTACGTGATATAAAAACTCGAATAACTTCAACTAAAAAAACAAGTCAAATTACAAAAGCGATGGAAATGGTTTCTGCTGCGAAATTTAACCGTGCGGAAACGAATGCCAAATCATTTGTTCCGTATATGGAAAAAATACAAGAAGTAGTTACGAGCATCGCTCTTGGAAGCAAAGACGTTACACATCCGATGCTAGTCTCCCGCCCCGTTAAAAAAACCGGTTATTTGGTCATTACCTCTGACCGCGGTTTGGCGGGGGCTTATAATAGTAACGTTCTTCGCCTTGTTTTAAAAACAATTCAAGAACGTCATAAATCAAAAGATGAATATGCCATTATTGCAATTGGGCGTAATGGACGTGATTTTTTCAAGCATAAAGGCATGAATGTTGTATTAGATATCGTAGGTGTTCCAGATCAACCGAATTTCGCTAATATTAAGAGTTTAGCGAATAAGGCAGTTAATATGTTTTCAGATGGTACTTATGATGAGTTATACATGTATTACAACCATTTTATAAGTGCAATCGAGCATGAAGTAACAGCGAAAAAAGTTTTGCCATTAACTGATATTTCAGGATCACATAAATTGATTTCCTATGAATACGAACCTTCTGCAGAGGAAATTTTAGAAATTTTACTTCCTCAATATGCTGAAAGTCTCATTTATGGTGCACTTCTTGACGGAAAAGCAAGTGAACATGCATCACGGATGACAGCAATGAAAAATGCAACAGATAATGCGAAAGAGCTTATCGATAATCTTACACTTTCATATAACCGAGCTCGCCAAGCAGCCATTACTCAGGAAATTACTGAAATTGTTGGTGGCGCGGCAGCATTAGAATAAAAAGTACAGCTGTAGCATAGATAGTCACATTCTCTTGGAAGTGAAGGGGAAAGCATTTAACACAGGACAATTTGTTCGATAAATTGGTAAGTGAGTATACAGCGCACCTTTCTAACAAAGTAGAATGTTGTTACAGCCCTTCATAGATCAATTCGTTTCGAAAGTT
The DNA here is from genome assembly GCF_030813365.1 of Oikeobacillus pervagus. Lineage (NCBI taxonomy): Bacteria > Bacillati > Bacillota > Bacilli > Caryophanales > Bacillaceae > Oikeobacillus > Oikeobacillus pervagus. The sequence continues at coordinate 37,461 of NZ_JAUSUC010000004.1, read as the reverse complement.
TTAGTTAGGAGGGATAAGGATGAACAAAGGACGCGTTCTTCAAATAATGGGTCCGGTAGTTGATGTTAAGTTCGAAAGCGGTCAGCTTCCAGATATTTATAACGCGTTAAAAATCGCGTACAAAGCGCAAACAGAATCAGAAGTAAGCATCGACCTAACTTTAGAGGTGGCTCTTCATTTAGGAGATGACACGGTTAGAACGATTGCTATGTCTTCAACTGACGGTGTGCAACGCGGTATGGAAGTACAAGATATGGGAAAACCGATCTCTGTACCAGTAGGGGACGTAACATTAGGTCGTGTATTTAACGTTTTAGGTGAAACAATCGACTTGAATGAGCCAATTCCTGGCGATGCTCGTCGTGATGGAATTCATCGTGAAGCACCTACATTCGAACAACTTTCAACAGAAGTTGAAATTTTAGAAACAGGAATTAAAGTAGTAGACTTACTTGCTCCTTATATTAAGGGTGGTAAGATCGGATTATTCGGTGGTGCCGGAGTTGGTAAAACCGTTTTAATTCAGGAGCTTATTAACAATATTGCGCAAGAACATGGTGGTATTTCTGTATTCGCGGGTGTAGGGGAACGTACACGTGAAGGAAATGACCTTTATTATGAAATGAGCGACTCTGGTGTTATTAGTAAAACAGCCATGGTCTTTGGACAAATGAACGAACCACCCGGTGCACGTATGCGTGTTGCTTTAACAGGTTTAACAATGGCGGAATATTTCCGTGATGAACAAGGACAAGACGTATTGCTTTTCATTGATAATATTTTCCGTTTCACACAAGCAGGTTCTGAAGTTTCTGCCCTACTTGGTCGTATGCCATCTGCAGTTGGTTATCAACCAACATTAGCAACAGAAATGGGCCGTTTACAGGAACGTATTACATCTACAAATGTTGGATCTGTTACATCAATTCAAGCGATTTACGTGCCTGCCGATGACTACACTGACCCAGCACCAGCAACAACTTTCGCTCACTTAGATGCAACAACAAACCTTGAGCGTAAACTTTCTGAGATGGGTATCTATCCAGCAGTAGATCCATTAGCATCGACTTCACGTGCATTGTCACCTGATATTGTAGGAGAGGAACATTACGAAGTAGCTCGTAAAGTACAACAAACATTACAACGTTATAAAGAACTTCAAGATATCATTGCGATCCTAGGGATGGATGAATTATCTGAAGAAGATAAATTAACAGTACAACGTGCGCGTCGTATTCAGTTCTTCTTATCACAAAACTTCCACGTTGCTGAACAATTTACTGGTCAACCAGGTTCATATGTGCCAGTACAAGAAACAGTAAAAGGATTTAAAGAAATTCTTGATGGTAAGTATGACCATCTTCCTGAAGATGCATTCCGTCTAGTTGGTCGCATTGAAGAAGTAGTAGAAAAGGCTAAAGAGATGGGTGTAGAGGTATAATAAGGGACCAGGAGGGTAAAAAATGAAGACATTAAAAGTCAGTATCGTCACTCCTGATGGCCCAGTGCATGAGTCGGATGTAGATATGGTCAGTGCAAAGGCCCAAAGTGGTGAACTTGGTATTTTACCTGGACATATCCCGATGGTTGCGCCATTAAATATTGGTGCTATCCGCTTAAAAAGCGGCAATGACACAAAGTTAGTTGCTGTCAGCGGTGGCTTTTTAGAAGTTCGTCCGGAGCAAGTAACTATTTTAGCACAATCAGCTGAAAATGCAGAGGATATCGATATTCAACGTGCTAAAGCGGCAAAGGAACGAGCAGAAAGACGTCTCCAAGAACAAAAGGACAATATTGATTTTACTCGTGCAGAATTAGCTTTAAAACGTGCGATTAATAGAATCAATGTTCACGAAAATAGATTCTAATACGAAAAGGACTGTCTACTAAGGTTTGTCTCTCGCAATATCATTGTGAGGGCTTGCCTTTTGGACAGTCCTTTTATTTATTTCTCATTATCATGTTGCTATTTCCGTCAAAAATGCTCAAGGGAAAAAATATTACAAATTGTCAAATAGCCAGGTAATATTCACATCCCAGGGGAAATTAGCGATCATCAAAGGAAGTCGCATGAGCTCCCTACGTATGGAAATTATAGGTAGAAACAATACCTACTAACTTCATCAAAGCAAACCCCCTAATCATAAAACATCTCTGAGAATCCATAACCGCTTTTAAAACAGTCCTTCAAACTAGTTCTCCATCTTTTATTTTTTTAACGAAGGTCGCAATGCTTGTCCATTCTTAAAAAAGTTCTTCACTTTTCTTGTCATAATCGCATTTTCCCGAAAATATAATCAATTCAGATTGTATTTTTTAATTTAAGAAAAAGGAGGAACATGAGTGAGTAATCTTGATGGAAAACAGCCAAGCAACAAAAGAACGTTAAAGACAACTACAGCGAAGCTATGGACTTGGATTAGTATTATTGCTGTTATTTTGATTGCGGGAGCTTTGTACGTGTACTTTATTTACTTCAAGCTAACACCTAAAGAACTATATTTATATTCTGAGGCCCAAACATTTAAACAAGCCTCAGAAGAATTTCAAAAGAAGTATGGAGAGGAATTAAAATTAAATGAAAGATTAACGAGTGAGCCTTCATCATCGAGGTACAATATTTCAGGTGAATTTACAACGACAGAGCAAAATCCGGATATAGAAATGATCCAACAAATTATTGAAAAAATGAGTTTAGAGCTCCAGTCCGATATCGATCCACATAAAAATCAATTACAAAGTAAGATTACGGTTAAGATGGATGATGCGAAGTTAGCGGATGCTGAAATCTATCAATCAAGTAAACAACTAGCATTGCGGGTTCCTTTTCTGTATAGTCAATATTTATACGTAAATTCCAAGGACTTCGGAGATATGATGCGGAAAGTGGATCCAACTTATGCGGGGCCAGATGAATATAGTTATAATATGATGAAATGGGAAGATATTTTATTGTCAGAAAAAGAAAAAGACCATGTAAAAGAAACGTACAAACAATTTTTGCTTGATGAATTGAAGGAAGACAACTTTAAATTAATAAAAGGGGCAACAATTCAAGTTGATGACCAAGAAGTGGATGCAAACAAAATTGAATTAAACATGAGCGAGAAAGAAGTTCAACATTTTATGTCAGCCTTTTTTGAAAAGGTATCCAAAGACGAAGAGCTATTAAAGATCATACAAAAACGCTATGCTCTTTACTATGATAATCTTAAACTATCAGATCCGATGGGGGAATTCCCAGAACCGAAAGAATTTAAGAAGGAATTAAAGGAAGAGTTTCAAAAATTAAGTAAAGAAGCAAAAGATCTTAGTGTTCCATCAGGGTTCGCTTCGACTGTTTGGGTGAATAAGGATAAAGTCGTCGTGAAGAGGGAGATCGAATTTAAAGCCGGAGATCTTGACCCAGTTGATGTAAAAGTTAATACACTTCAAGTTGATCATAATGGCCATCATATTAAGTCATTCCATACAGAAATGAAATCAGAAGAAGACGAAGAGCTAGTTTTATCTTTTGATAAAAAACAAAAAGATAAGAATAGGGAGGAATCAAAGTATAAAGTAGTTGTGAAGGAATTCGGTAAAAAGGTTGTAGATGGACAATTAAATCTTCAATCCGATTATCAAAATAAAGACGGGAAAAAGCAATCGAAACATACCTTTGACGGTGAAATAGGCGGGGATTCTTTTGAAAATGAAAAGCTAAGCTTCTCAGGCACATTGGATGATGAGACGGAGATCAACTTAAAGAAAGATTATATGGATCAAAAGTTTGGTATTGATCTTACAATTGGCACGAATGCGGATGAATTTGGCTTAACACTTGATTTCAAAGGAAATACTAAATTCAAGGAAAAACTTAACTTCCCTAAACTAACTGAAAATCAGGCAGTCAATGTATCAGAACTTGATGAACAACAATTATTTGATCTGCAGCAAGAAATGAGTGGGAATTTAGAAAAATGGCTCATGAAGTTTATGACCAATATGTATTTGGGTGAAGGAAGCTAATGTTTTTTAATAGAGTAATCAAGAGGTTGAACCTTATTTGGGTTCCCTCTTTTTTCTATTATCCTGCTATAAAATTTAAAACTTTGGCGCTTCCGCATTTGTTATCGTCTAGCTACAGCGCCTATCGTCTAGCGAATTTCTCCGTCTTTTCCCTCTGATAAGTCAACATCAGCTCGAAAAGGACCTCGCCGTGTTTCCTTTATCTCAGTCTAAACTTGCGAAATTCGTACGCCGATGTGCAGGCGCTTCCGAATTTGGTTTCTACTAATTTCACAGTAAGTATCGAATATTTCCCAAGAAATAACGACAAAAAACTACGAAAAGGGTCTATTATCCCCGTACAAAAGTAGTCATTTTCTACAAAAGGACAAGGAGAAAAATGTTGGCTCTTCATATATGTTGTGGAAGTCTAGGAGTATCCATAGATCATACAGATATTTTTGTCATAAAATAGAGAGGAGATAGGGAAGGGTTTTCTCCTTTTATTATTCGATTATTGAGTAGAATGTGATACAATGTACATTGTGAAATCAGTATGGTATAGGAGGAGAACTATGGTATCGGGATTCGGCCAACAAGCGTTAGTAAGCATCTTAACTCATCTTGTGTTTCTAGCACTCACTTTTTGGGCTTTGCAAGCATTACAATTTGAAAAATTACTAAAGCCAAATCGAGTTTTTCAAGCCCGATTATTATATGTTCTTTTAACAATTGCCATCGGATCTTCAATAAGTAACTTTTTCTTGGATTATTTACTATGGTCTCAGCAATTACCACTAATCTTTCAATAACTTTTGACTTATGTAGAGATCAAAATCGACAAAAGTATTTTTCTAAATAGGACCTTTTTATACTTGAAATTTTGATTGCTTTTAATAATAATTCCTTAGTATGCAGATTTTAATCATTTTTTATTATTTGCTGTGATCGCGAATAAATACGCATAAAGTGAGCGTTCATTCGACTGTTCAAAGCCAACATATCGTAGCGAAGAATCATGGAAGATCTTGACGAATATTCCCATGTATATCTCTCCCTTACATTAGGCAAAAATGTAAATAAAGGAGAGGAATACAAAATGAAACAGATAAAGATCAGTATAGCACTACTCATTTTTATTATTTTTATCATTGGGGATACAACGATTGCAAAGAAGAATGAAATGGATTTATTAAAAATTGCTACACAGGTCAAAAAGAACAACGGAGAAATTACAGAATGGTCAATACATACAAGAGAAACGGTAAATAGGGATAATGTTGAACAAACAGTTCATCAGCTAAAGAATCGTTTTTCACATTGGACATGGTCGGAAAATATAGTAGAAGAGAGAAAAGTTTTTATTGGAACCAATCAACAAAGTCAAATTCAACAATCCATAAAAGTTATTTCCACCACCCATCAACCAGAACAATCCTTTATTATTTACACGGTAAATGGAAAGGATCATGAAGGCGCAATGATTCATTTTCTGACCGAACAATTCCAACCAAATTATTCACGAATTTTTAACAACAACCCGATTATTTTCTCTTGTATTAAAGGTAATTTTGATGGTAAACTTAAGGAAGTTTTGCCAAAGCAAATAAATTCCATTATGGCTGATCTACAGGCAGTTGAAATGGAAAAGGTGAAAGAAAAGGACTTCTACTCGATTTCTGCGTATAGTAAGGAAATGATGACGGACATCCCATTAGAAACAGAACAAATGAATTTGCAAATTGGATTAAGACAAAACAGATTGGGCCAGAAGACAGCCTTTGTAATTGGCACACCAATCATAACTGTTGAATATTAATATAGAGAAATTGGACGCGGAGGGGAATACTCTTGGAAAAAATCATCGTCCGCGGCGGAAAAAGGCTAAGCGGCACTGTTAAAGTTGAAGGTGCTAAAAATGCTGTATTGCCTGTTATCGCTGCATCATTATTAGCTAGTAAAGAAAAAAGCATCATCCGTGATGTACCTGCACTCTCCGATGTATATACGATCAACGAGGTATTGCGTTATTTAAATTGTAACGTAACCTTTGAAAACAATACGATCACTGTTGATGCGTCTAGAGAGTTATTAATAGAGGCCCCATTTGAATACGTTAGAAAAATGCGTGCTTCTGTGTTAGTTATGGGGTCATTGCTTGCTAGAACAGGAAAAGCTCGTGTAGCTTTACCAGGAGGCTGTGCAATTGGTTCTCGGCCTATTGATCAACATCTTAAAGGATTTGAAGCAATGGGCGCGGTAGTGAAAGTAGGAAACGGCTTTATTGAAGCAGAAGTAGACGGGAAATTAAAAGGAGCAAAAATTTACTTAGATTTCCCAAGTGTGGGAGCAACAGAGAATATTATGATGGCTGCAGTACTGGCTGATGGAACGACCACGATTGAAAACTGTGCAAAAGAACCAGAGATTGTTGATTTAGCCAACTTTTTAAATAAAATGGGGGCGAATGTCAAGGGGGCAGGTACAGGAACGATTCGAATCGAAGGAGTAGAAGATTTAACTGGTGCAGACCATAATATTATTCCAGACCGAATTGAAGCCGGCACTTTTATGACAGCTGCAGCAATTACCGGTGGAAATGTTTTGGTACAAGGAGCAGTCCCTGAACATCTTACTTCTTTAATTGCCAAACTCGAAGAAATGGGTGTTACGATTATTGAAGAAAAAGATGGTCTACGCGTGATTGGCCCTGAGGAAATTAAAGCAGTAGATATCAAAACAATGCCACATCCAGGATTCCCTACGGATATGCAGTCACAAATGATGGCTCTTTTACTTCGTGCAAAAGGAACGAGTGTAATTACGGAGACTGTCTTTGAAAATCGCTTTATGCATGTGGAAGAATTTCGCCGTATGAATGCTAATATTAAAATTGAAGGTCGATCTGTTATTATTAATGGTCCTTCACAACTTCAAGGTGCAGAAGTCGCCGCAACAGATCTTCGTGCAGCTGCAGCCTTAATCGTAGCTGGTTTAGTGTCTGATGGCTATACACGCGTGACGGAATTGAAGCATTTAGACCGTGGATATGTGAATTTCCATGAGAAACTCGCTGCATTAGGTGCTAACATTGTGCGTGTAGATGAAGAAATAACTGATGACCAAAAAGCTGAAATGCTTATAACAGACATGAACGCTTAACCCAAAGCCTACCTGCCCTATTCAACGGCATGTAGGTTTTTTAATTTGTTAGGATAAGTCTTTAAAAATGTTGTCCACGGGAAGATCTCAGCGCCTATCGCCTAGCGAATATCTCCGTTTCTTCCCTACGATAAGTCAACATCAGCTCGTGAAAAACCTCGCTCTCGTTTCCTTTATCTCAGTCAGAAACTACGATATTCGTACGTCGATGAACAAGTCGCTTCCGCATTGGATTCTATTGCACATCCTCCAGTATGTCCAAATGAGGAACATTTTATTCTTTCTTTTTTAGACATATTCCCTTGTCCATTCCCATATGAATGAATGGAGCGAAGATTTTCATCTTCCTAAAAAATCTAAACCGTGGAGGCATCAAGCATGAAGAAGTTGAATCCTGTAATCGTAGCACTCTCTATTTTACTCGTAGCTGCAATGGCTGTACCAGCACTGCTCGTTCTCCCCTTCTCTTCAAATGACCAGGCAAAAGGAAAGCTAGGTGAACAATTAGAAAAACCGACGAAATCAAACACAAATCAGCCAGAATCCTCCATTGAAGTATCTGTTTTTCGTTCTAATCAAAACACCGTAGAAAAGCTCCCATTAGAAAAGTATGTTGCGGGGGTTGTGGCAGCTGAAATGCCCGCAGACTTTGAAAAAGAGGCATTAAAAGCACAAGCTTTATCTGCACGCACCTTTATTGTGAAAAAAATCATGAATCCTACAAATGGTACACTACCCCAAAATGCCGATGTCACAGATACGATTCAGCACCAAGTCTATAAAAATCAACAAGAATTAAAAGGGATTTGGGGAAAGGGTTTTGATTGGAAAATGAAGAAGATCGAAAAAGCTGTATCCGAAACAGCTGGACAAATCTTAACTTATAATGGTGAACCTATAGAGGCCTCATTCTTTTCAACGAGTAATGGCTTTACAGAGAATTCAGAATCCTATTGGAATCATTCTATTCCCTATTTAAAAAGTGTAGAAAGTCCTTGGGATAAAAATTCGCCAAAGTTTCAATCTAAGAAATCACTAAAACTAAGTGAATTTGAAGCGAAATTAGGGGTGAAATTAAATACGACCAAAGATGTTGGAATTATTACGGCGAGAACCCCTGGAAAACGGGTAGCAACAGTGAAAATCGGAAATCAAGAATTGACAGGAAGAGAAGTCCGCGAAAAATTAGATTTACGTTCCACTGACTTTAGCTGGGTTCTAAAAGGGGATGAAATTATTATCACAACAAAAGGATATGGTCACGGAGTTGGTATGAGCCAATATGGGGCAAATGGAATGGCAAAGGAAGGGAAAAATTATAAAGAAATTGTGAAACATTATTACCAGGATGTAGAGATTTCCCCTTCAGAGAAACTATTAGCAAATCAAACGACAGCTAGAAAATAGACAAAATAATTGCCGGGCATACCGATGAATAGGCCCGGCAATTTGCTTGTCTATTATGGTCGATTATAAATTGACCCATCGCTCAACTTTATGCATTAATTGGGATATTTTATTTTCACGGTGGGAAAAATAGGTGTGATGAACGATGAAGGCAAGGACAAATACTCCTATCATATCCTTAATGGCATCAATCAAAGTAGCGGAGCGAAAGGGAATAAAAGCCTGATGAATCTCATCTATAAATCCATAAAAAATTGCCACGATGGCTGAAGCAATATGAAGAGGAAAAATTAACTGTTTATTCACTAATAAAGCTACAATGAACAAAATGTATAGAATCGCAAATTCAATTAAGTGTAGCGACTCTTTAAAAAAACCGTCCAATTTTTCATCAGATAATTGGATCACCACATTATCTGGCATACTGGATAATATCCAAATGAGTCCCATATACAAAAAAGGCGCTATTGTAAAGATAATTTTGATCAATAACCTCATCAACAGTTCACCCCCTCCTCATTCTTGTTTATTGTTTAGCGTAACTAAAAATTTAGACCTGCAGTAAAATGTTGGATACATAATCGTCTAGCGAATTTCTCCGTTTTCTCCCTTCGAAGTCAACATCAGCTCATGAACGATCGCTCTCGTTTCCTTTATCTCAGTCTAAACTTGAGAAATCCGTACGCCAGACCCGAGGCGCTTCTGCTTTTGGCTTATTATGCTACAACAAAAAAAATCCCACCTAGGTGAAAGAAATAGAGAACGTAAGGGTGGGGTCGTAGAGATCAAGTTATCTTTCTTCATATATATTCTACCACTATTTATTTTGATCGAATCAATAGTTTGTGGCAAATTTTCTAATACTTTTTCTATCATAAGCAGATTTCCGAAAAAGTTTTTCATTTTTATACATAATTTGTTTGGAGTTGTCGAAAAATAGGAAGATAAAAAAATTTTTCTACTAGGTATATATTTCCTCTCATCTGTTCACAATGATTGCTGAGGTGATGAAAATGAGAGAGGAAGAAAAGAAACAATCTTCTCAAAAAATGAGGAACATTTTAAAAAAACGTTGGGTATTTCCGGCAATTTATCTTGCGAGTGCAGCTATTTTAATTTCAGGTATTATTTGGTATCAAGCGAGCGATGACGAAGTAAAAGATGAGTATGGTTATGATGAATCGGCCAATAAAGAAAACTTTGATAATCCTGCGGTTGAAGTCAATAAGGCGATGGAGAACATCGTCATGCCTATGAAGAACCCTGATGCAGCTGTCATAAAAAAGGAATTCTATGATCATAAAGCTTCTAAAGAAAAACAAGAGGCAGCACTTGTCGTTTACAATAATACGTATCAACCAAACACTGGAATTGATCTCGCTTCAAAAGATGGAAAAAGCTTTGAAGTTACAGCAGCATTAAGTGGAAAAGTTACAAATGTACAAGAGGATAGCTTCTTAGGAAATGTAATCGAAATTGAACATCGTGATGGTGTGGTCACTGTCTATCAATCCGTAAAAGATTTGAAAGTTGAAAAAGGTGATACAGTTACACAAGGACAAGTGATTGCTAAAGCAGGACAAAGTCTTTTTAATGAAGAAGCAGGAATCCATGTTCATTTCGAGATTCGTAAAGATGATAAGCCGATTAACCCACAAAGCTATTTTAACAAACCTGTCTCTTCACTAAGCGAACTTCCAAAAGAAGAGAAGGAAAAAGAAGAATCAAAAACAGAAGACAAAGCGCAAGAGCAAAAACCTTCTGATAACCAAGATACTTCAGACATACAACAACCTTCTGACGAAGAAACAACTCCATCAAAAGATGAACAAACGAAAGAGACACCTTCAAATGACCAAGACAAATCGGATGAAGAGTCTCCAAAAGAACAACCAAAACAAAATACTCAAGGATAATCATTTAGAAAGCAGCTCATCAAAACTGGGCTGCTTTTTCCAATTGAAAACCTAGGGAAAGGACCTATCTTTCTGAAAATGGCTAAATACATTTGAAAAATGAACAAATCCCCGTTCCGCAAAAAAACAATATGTAATCAGGGGAAGAAGTGCAAATCTCATCAGAAGTAACGCAATATTCTACGGGAAATAAGCATAAACCTGGGGAAATAAGCAAATCCCCGTAGAACAAGTGCAAATCCCGGTAGGAAATAGGCAAAAGCGATTGGGAAATGATCAAATGTCTAAGGATTCAACCCGTCCACTTCAAGTTGAGGGTCCTTAATAAGAAGTAAGCTAAACTAAAATGTTCATAATAAACGAGAAAACTCCCCTTTTTTGAATAAAACTCGTTCACCCCTTGTCCTTTCTAGCTTTTTCGTGCATATATTTTAATCCAAGCTAATAAAATGATTACAAACCTACACAATAGAGAGTGTTTGAGGTGAGGAATCGTTGAATAGGCAATGATCCGAATATTATATGTAAAATGGATGCTGTAAACGAATAGAAAGTGTATGCTTTCTAGCGTATCAGTCTGTTCTAGGACTTTGATGCGAATCATCAGTAATTAAATGAAGCGAGAGCGAGTCTCATTTCACACTTCTCACATCCAACTTTAGGGAGGTCGAGCGGTGTGCACGATTACATCAAAGAAAGAACGATCAAGATTGGAAAGTATATCGTGGAGACGAAAAAAACAGTTCGCGTAATTGCGAAGGAGTTTGGCGTATCCAAAAGTACTGTCCACAAAGATTTAACAGAAAGATTGCCAGAAATTAATCCTGAACTTGCTAATGAAGTGAAAGCCATATTAGATTATCATAAATCAATTCGACATTTGCGTGGAGGAGAAGCAACAAAGAAAAAGTACAAAAAAGAATCAGCAAAGTAAAGGAAAGGTCTGCCCTTTTGCAGTGGGTAGGCCTATTTTTATGGGATAAATGGAAATCCCTATTATTCAGCCCCTTTTTATAGTATTCGCCTCACCCCGTAGAAAGCCCATTTTATAAAGTATTTTCACGTCATCTTCTTAAAAAAACTAATGTAAAAATTTATACGTTTTCACCTTTTATTGTATGTTATATGCTAAAATAAACAATTAGGGAAATAGAACTTCATTCATACGAATTTACATATATAGGGAATTGAAAGGGGCAAGTATAATCATGTTTTCAAAAGATATTGGAATAGACTTAGGGACAGCTAATGTTCTTATTCATGTAAAAAGCCAAGGAATAGTGTTAAACGAACCATCTGTAGTAGCGATCGATCGTAACTCGAATAAGGTATTGGCGGTTGGGGAAGAAGCACGTCGTATGGTAGGGCGGACGCCAGGAAATATCGTTGCGATTCGACCGCTGAAAGACGGGGTGATCGCGGATTTTGACATAACAGAGGCTATGCTCAAATACTTTCTTAATAAATTAAATGTCAAAGGGTTCTTATCCAAGCCAAGAATTCTCATTTGTTGCCCAACGAATATTACAAGTGTAGAACAAAAGGCAATTCGTGAAGCAGCAGAAAAAAGCGGCGGAAAGAAAGTTTATTTAGAGGAAGAACCAAAAGTTGCGGCCATCGGTGCTGGAATGGATATATTCCAACCGAGCGGGAATATGGTCGTGGATATCGGTGGGGGAACAACAGATGTTGCCGTCCTATCTATGGGAGACATTGTCACGTCTCAATCCATCAACATGGCGGGTGACATTTTTGACATGGAGATTTTAAGTTACATAAAGAAACAGTATAAGCTATTAATTGGGGAAAGAACAGCTGAAAATATTAAAATTAATATTGGAACCGTTTATCCAGGAGCCCGTGATGAAAAAATGGAAATTCGCGGACGAGATATGGTATCAGGATTACCACGTACATTAACGATCAATTCAAAGGAAATTGAAGGGGCACTTAGAGAGCCTGTTTCTGCAATCGTTCATGCGGCAAAAAATGTGTTAGAGAAAACTCCTCCTGAACTTTCAGCAGATATTATTGATCGTGGGGTTATTTTAACAGGTGGGGGAGCTTTACTTCACGGAATTGATCAACTTCTTGCAGACGAATTAAAGGTGCCCGTATTAATTGCGGAAAACCCAATGGATTGTGTAGTAATCGGAACAGGAATTATGTTGGATAACATTGATAAGCTTTCCAGTCGGAAACTTATTTAACAGTTTTGCTGTAATGGCCGATATAAGGTAAAAGGATAACAGACAAAGAACTAGATGTTATGAGGTGAAAAAGATGTTTCGAGGCTTTTACACAGCTGCATCAGGGATGATTACACAACAACGCCGCACCGAAATGCTTTCAAATAATATGGCGAATGTGAATACACCTGGATTTAAATCGGATCAATCCACTTTACGTGCTTTTCCTGAGATGTTGTTAAGCCAACTTAATCAAACTAAGACTCCTACTCAAAAAAATTTAACGATTCCCCATTCTTCCTTTGTAGGGGGAGTGAATACAGGTGTCTATATGCAAGAAACAATTCCAAACTTCCGGCAAGGGGATCTTCGGGAAACAGGCATAAAGACCGATTTGGCCTTATTAGACATTGACCTTCCCGTGAATAATGAGGGTGAAAGTGGTACGGTATTATACACTATACAAGGCCCTGAAGGCAATATTCGATATACTCGGAACGGTAATTTTACAGTGGATGGAGAAGGGTATTTAACAACAGCTAGTGGCTTATATGTGCTTGATCGTAATGGGAATCCAATTCGTACGAATACAGACCAATTCGTTGTAGACGAAAATGGACAAGTGTTTGCTGAAGGAGAGTTTGTAAGCCAATTAGGCATTGCTTATTCGGCCAATTCTCATGATTTAGTAAAGATGGGCGATGGCTTATATAGAATGGAGAATGGTAGATTACCAAGCGCGTTTACGATGAACAATGTATCATTTCGAGTTCAGCAAGGATTTATTGAACGGTCAAATGTTGATCCAGCTAGAACAATGACCGATATGTTGACAGCTTATCGTGCTTTTGAAGCGAATCAAAAAGTTCTGCAAGCTTATGATCGTAGCATGGAGAAGGCAGCAAATGAAGTGGGTCGACTCAATTAGTCTTCTTAAGGAGGATAAATTATGAATCGCACAATGATCACAGCAACAAATACACTTAATCAATTGCAAAAACAATTGGATATCATCGGGCATAATTTGGCGAATGTAGACACGAACGGGTATAAACGTCGCGAATCCAATTTTACAGAATTATTAGTTCAACAAATGAATAATCAATTAAACCCAGCCCGCGATCTTCCTAGACTCACTCCAAGAGGAATCCGAATGGGAGTAGGGGCAAAACTAGCACAATCACAAATGGTCACAACTCAAGGAAGTTTGCAAGAGACAAACCGCCCACTAGACTTTGCCCTTACAAACGAAAACCAATTTTTTAAAGTATTGGTTCAAGAAAATGGGGAAGGGCAAATTCGCTATACCCGAGACGGGGGTTTCTATGTGACACCGGTAAATGATCGTGAGGTGATGCTTGTAAATGCACAGGGTTTTCCTCTATTGGACGAGCAAAATCAATTCATCACTTTTTCATCCCAATCAAAAGAGATCCAATTACAATCTGGAGGAGTATTAGATACTGGGGATGGACAATTTATTAATCTTGGAATCGTCATGGTTGACCACCCGCAGTATTTAGAACAAAAAGGGGGGAATCTTCTTGGAATGCCCAATAATCCACCGATTCCTGAGACTGAAATTTTGCGAGAATTAACTGGCATCGAACGCCAAGAAATAAGCCTTCAACAAGGTTCCCTAGAGAAATCAAATGTGGACGTAGCGAAGGAAATGACCGATATGATGAATGTCCAACGTTCCTATCAATTTCAATCACGATCCATTACATTAGCAGACCAAATGCTGGGCTTAGTGAATGGTTTAAGATAAGACAAAAGGGGAGAAGTTCTTCCCTTTTTTATTGTATAAAATTTAGAACTGTGGATCACCTTTAAAAATGTTGTCCACGTCTAGCTCCAGCGCCTATCGTCTAGCGAATTTCTCCGTTTACTCCCTCCGATAAGTCAACATCAGCTCGTGAAGTACCTCGCTGTGTTTCCTTTATCTCAGTCGGAAACTGCGAAATCCGTACGCCGATGGGCAAGGCGCTTGCACATTTGTCCACGTCTAGCTCCAGCGCCTATCGACTAGCGAATTTCTCCGTTTACTCCCTCTGATAAGTCAACATCAGCTCGTGAAGTACCTCGCTGTGTTTCCTTTATCTCAGTCTAAACTTGCGAAATCCGTACGCCGATGGGCAAGGCGCTTGCACATTTGTTCACGTCTAGCTCCAGCGCCTATCGTCTAGCGAATTTCTCCGTTTACTCCCTCCGATAAGTCAACATCAGCTCGTGAAGTACCTCGCTGTGTTTCCTTTATCTCAGTCGGAAACTGCGAAATCCGTACGCCGATGGGCAAGGCGCTTGCACATTTGTTTGGTCTTAAGGGATAATATAGACAGATTTTTAAAGTGAGGAGCGATACATATGTTAGATATTCAACAAATAAAGGAAATTATCCCACATCGATATCCATTTTTGCTCGTGGATCGCATTTTAGAAGTAGAAGAGGGAAAGAGGGCTGTAGGTATTAAAAATGTCTCAGCAAACGAAGAGTTTTTTAACGGACATTTTCCTGATTATCCTGTAATGCCTGGAGTCTTAATCGTAGAGGCATTGGCACAAGTGGGGGCCGTCGCCGTACTGAAAAAGGAAGAAAACCAAGGAAAACTTGCCTTTTTCGCAGGAATCGATAAATGTCGCTTTAAGCGCCAAGTAAAACCAGGAGACCAACTCCGATTAGAAGTTGAAATGGTCAGACTAAGAGGACAATTAGGAAAAGCAAAAGCAATTGCAACCGTAGACGGGGATTTAGTTTGCGAAGCGGAAATTATGTTCGCTTTAGGAGAATAAGCTGACTACTTATTTTAGGGTTAGGTTACCTAGACTTCATGAAAGGCGACTACATGGCAGTTTTGCGTATTTCTCAGGGGAAAGGTATGTCCAAAGATAAAGTCCCGAATCTAAAAAATGTCTTACATCAAGGATATGCCTATTTCCCAAGGCGAATGGCATATTTCCTGAAGAGATATGAACATTTCCTGTGATATATGTCTATTTCTCAGTAGGAATTGCTGATTTCCCGATAAATTTGCGTATTTCCCGAGGATATTTGCGCTACTTCCAACAGCACTCCTGCACCTTCAAAAATACATTTTCAAACATAATAGGTTTAACTGAAAAATTTTCATTAAAGAAGTATGATAATGGATTTTTTGGTAAATCTAAAAACAGGCCGGCAATGAGGGCTTATATTTTTGACAAATGAAAGGAGATGCACGAGGTGAGTAAGAAATTATTACAACTTTTTGGGGGTTCTTTGTTTGCAGCAATGTTACTAGTAGGGTGTGCGACAAATGATAATGAGCCGCCTCCAGAGGATAACGATCAACCAGGAGTAGTAGATGAGGACAATGGAGTCAATGACAACAATGGAGTCAACAACAATGATATGGATTTAAATGATGATATTGATAACGGGACAAATGATCAAAATACTGACAATGATGGCGATATAATGGAGGATAACAATACTCCTGGAGAAGAGCCCATTGAAGACAGAGAAGATCGTAAAGATGAAGATAATAAAGATCGTTAAAAAGCAGGGAAATTCCCTGCTTTTATTATTAGCAGAGAGTATACCCACGGTCTCGTATCACTCCCCTTTAATTCACTTATTTCCCTAATTAAATGGAGAAATACTTTGTCAATCATCTATTTGTTATGATAAAGTTATATATGTTACATTTAACAGTGTACTTTAGTACATGTAGGAGGTACTTATTATAAATGTTTAAAAATCTGTCCCATGGCGTAAAAATAAGTATCACTCGTTCAATTTCAAAAGCTTATGAGCAATATATGGCAGACATCAAATGGTCAGAAAAAGCCTATAATTTAGAGGATTTTATGAAAGTGTGGAAAAAATATATTGAAACGAGTGCTTCTTGGTATGGAAAAGTGGATGCAGAAACAAAGGCTGATCCGAAGTTCCACGAAGACCTTGCTTTGAAAATAAATGAAGTGATCGGGAAAATATGGTCGGAGGAGCCAACAAAAGATCAAATTGCCGAGCTGAGTGAACTTCGAGAGCAACTGGGTGAGGATTTTGATTACTCTTGTAAAGCAGAAGCTAAATTTTACATAGATTATTTAAATGAGGAATTAAAAAAAAAGAAGAATATTTGACTCTTGCATCTGAAAAAGAGCTAAGATTAGCGACAATCCTTTATTACCAAGTGTATCAACAAGAACTGCCGCTTCTAGACTACCGCAAACAAGATATCCAATATATTATTACGAAACTCCAACAAACATTAAATACGGGTGAAGACTTGTTAGAATCACAAATCCTTCATTAAAAAAATTTTGTACGCAGAGAGTCAAATATTTGAAGCTTTAAAAAAAGCTATCCCCATTAGTGGCTGGTTGCCATTGTCATTATGATCTAGATAAGATGTTTGAATCATTCTGTTTAGATTATGTTGAGGATGCCTGGCTGTTTCCGAGTGGGATAGCTTTTTTGGGCGCCAAATTCCTTGATATTATCGATTAGCGGCGAATTCTGGTTTAGACTTTAATTTTTCCTTAAATTCAAGGAGAAGCTGTTCCCCTTCAAAACCTTGTTGAATGAGATCGTCTAATAATAATTCGGCATATTCATTACGCAATCGTTTTATATGACCCTCAAAAAGAATACTCATATGAGAACCCAATTTCTTAATCCCACGAATATGTGTAAGAAAAACAGCGGGATTATTTTCAGGGCGTGAAATGACCGCTTGTACTTCTAGGTCCTCCGTCATTTGTTGAGCATCCCGAAAATAATCATAGTGGGAAATGTCTACGAATGCCTCTAATAACCAAGTACGTTTTTCATCTTCTTTATTAATAATTAATCCATCAATAAAGTCAATATTCTTCACGGCATCTTGTTCAATGATTTGAAAACTAATCATTTTAAAGGTTTTCATACACGAATAGCCCCTTATTCTTCATTTTTCACTCATTATAACATAGAGAAAAAAGAAATCGTAAATAGATACGGCATAGGAAAAAAGGGTTAAAGTTCAAAATGGCTTTTCTTACGATGGTTTGCTGTTGAAAATCCTATTTTCACTATAGGGAAAACTCCATTTTGAACTTTTTTTACCCTTTAATTATCTTTTCTCTATCTTTTACGAATTATCGACTTTTGCATATGATAGACATACCTGCTAGATGAAAGGAGATGATGATCAATGATGAATCATGTCACACTAGTAGGTCGTTTGACGAAAGATCCCGAATTGCGCTATACAAACGATGGAAGGGCCTTTTTGAATATCATTGTTGCAGTGAATCGTCATTTTCGATCGAAAAAAAGTGAAGGAAATGATACTGATTTTATTTTATGCACAATTTGGAATAAAACGGCCGAAAATACGTCGAAGTATTGTGAAAAGGGATCATTAGTTGGGATTATCGGTCATTTGCGGACGCGATCCTATGAAAATCAGGAAGGGAGGAAAGTGTATGTAACAGAGGTATTAGTGAATTCTATTCGTTTCTTAAGTAGAAAGCAACAAGAAGAGCAAGAAGAAGTTCCATTATTAGAATTTCCTTAGACGGGGTGACATTTATGACGGAAGTATCCATTCGTATAAACAAAATGGAGTCAGTATTAGAAGAAATGGTCTATTTAATTGGAAAAATGCATGCAAATTATCTCCTTTTAGACCAAAGAATATGTCAATTAGAACATATTGAACGAATGAACCTTCAAACGACTACTTATAGACTTCAAACAAACAACCGCAGAGTAAACTAACCAATCACCCAACCGAGAAGTATTCCAGAATTAGTAATATGTTTGCCTAATAACCTCCCTCTATCCATCCAGATGATAGAGAACCCTCCCCAAATAAATGAAAAGATACTTTACCCCAAATATTCCTCGAAAAAACGAGCTGGTCCCCCCTCATGGATCAGCTCGTTTTTAGTGTGATCTGGAGGAAGGGGAGAAGTGCAAAAAAATAAGGGAAATAATCAAATATCATGGGAAATGCGCAAATATCCAGGGAAATAAGCATAAACTTCGGGAAATGGTGCATATCCTCACGGGAAATAAGCAAAAATCGCAGGGAAATGATCAAATCCAGAATACGGTCAAAAATCAGCTGAGGTTGAGTCCAAAGGAAAAGAAGTGCAAAAAAATAAGGGAAATAATCAAATATCATGGGAAATACGCAAATATCTAGGGAAATAAGCATAAATCCCGGGAAATGGTGCATATCCTCACGGGAAATAAGCAAAAATCGCAGGGAAATGATCAAATCCAGAATACGGTCAAAAATCAGCTGAGGTTGAGTCCAAAGGAAAAGAAGTGCAAAAAAATAAGGGAAATAATCAAATATCATGGGAAATACGCAAATATCTAGGGAAATAAGCATAAACCCCGGGAAATGGTGCATATCCTCACGGGAAATAAGCAAAAGCCCATAGGAAATAATCAAATCCAAATCTACAAACCTCCAAACCTACGAAAACCAGATCTACAACCGTATACCCAATAGAAAAGCATCATACTCCAATAAAGAAAAAACCCAGAGAGAAAGCGGTCTACACCGCCTTCGTTCAGGGATTTCCTTTCCTTTTCTATTGGAGCTTGATTAATTGATGAAGTTCAGTATCAGATAATTCGGTGATCCATTGGTCACTTTGGATGATTTCATCATTAAGGGCTTGTTTTTTCTCAAGCATTTCGTCAATTTTTTCTTCTAATGTGCCTGTTGTAATCAGTTTATGGACGTGTACGAATCGTTTTTGTCCAATTCGATAAGCTCGGTCTGTTGCTTGGTTTTCGATCGCAGGGTTCCACCAACGGTCATAATGAATGACATGATTGGCAGCGGTTAAGTTCAACCCTGTTCCTCCCGCTTTTAATGATAAAAGGAAAATAGGATATTCGCCGTTTTGGAATTGTTCCACAAGTTTGTCCCGCTGTGATTTGGCCATACTTCCATTTAAAAATGGAATTTTCACTTTAAATCGTTGTTCAAGTTCTTGTTGGATCATTTCACCCATTCCGATATATTGGGTGAAAATAAGACAGGCTTCTTGATTGTTCATAATATAGTCGGTTAAATCGACGAGCTTTTGGAGCTTTTCTGAACGTTCGATGATTTTATTTGAGCGACTTTCTTTTAAAAATAAGGCAGGGTGATTACATAATTGTTTTAATTTATTGAGCATCTGTAGGATCAACCCTCTTCGTTGAAAGGCCGATAATTTTTCAATTTCGGTGAAGGTTTCTTGAATATAGCTCTCATATAACATCGCTTGTTCAGCGGTTAACGGGCAATATTCCTTCTGTTCTAATTTATCAGGAAGATTCAATTCAACGTCAGGATCCTTTTTCGTTCGTCTTAGTAAAAATGGACGGATCCGGCTTTGCAATTCTTCAATTTTTTCCTTGGAATGCTCCTTTTCAATCGGAAGAATATAGCGCTTTTGAAATTGTTGAACCCCGCCTAGATAGCCATGATTAATGAAATCAAATAAAGACCATAATTCAGATAGCCGATTTTCCATAGGGGTTCCTGTCAAAGCGATATGATGCATGCCCTTTAACTTTCGAATCGCTCTTGACTGTTTGGTTTGCGAATTTTTTATATTTTGTGCCTCATCTAAAGCAATCGTACTCCAATGGATAGAGGATAAGCTATCGAAATCGAGATGTGACAGTCCGTACGATGTTAATACGACATCTGCCTGCTGAACCGACTTGACAAATTCCTCATCCTGTGGCCGATTACTTCCATAATGTAAGACCACTTGTAAACTTGGAGCGAATTTCTCCAATTCCTTTTGCCAATTCCCGAGAACAGAAGTCGGACAGATGATTAGCGCTGGTGTGTCACTCTTTTCGTTCTCTTTTACTTTTAAAAGGTAGGAAATAAGTTGAATTGTTTTTCCAAGACCCATATCATCTGCAAGACATGCCCCAAATCCGAAAGAACGTAAAAATAGGAGCCAACTAAACCCGAGTTGCTGATAAGGCCGTAATTCCCCTTGTAAAGTAGAAGGAGCCTCTTCCAATGGAATCGTCGTCGTATCTTTTAATTGTGAAATCATCTTTTTTAAGGAACGAGTTAAATCGATTTGGATCTTAGCAAATGTTTGGATTGAAAGATCTTCCTCTTCATCGGATGACTCAACAGGAGTTAATTCTTGCTCAAGCAAATCGGAAATCGTTAACCCTTCTTTTTTCGCTTGATTCATCAATTTCTGAAGCTTTTGAATCATCTCAGGGTCGAGCTGAATCCATTCACCATCCACCTTTATAAGTCGTCGATTTTGTTCAATTAATTGTTGAAACTCTTCCTCTGACAACTCGGCTCCATTCATAGACAATCTCCAATCAAAGTCAAGCACAGCATTCAACCCGACGAATGACCGCCGATAATTGGTTTGGCTAGACCGGACTTTTGCAGATAATGAAAGGGAGGCTTGGCGAATCGACTCCCACCATGAAGGAAGCAAAATTTCAATTCCAAGTTGCAGTAGCTTTTCGCTTGCGTTCGTCAAAAATTGCCACGCTAATTCTTCCGATAACTCTCCCATTAATGTACCGTCTTTTTCAAGCCATGGAAATAAGCGAAGCCATCGATTCTGTTCTTTTTCAACATGGGGTAGATGTTGTTTCCAATTTCGTGGAAGTCTAGCATCCACACTATAAAGTTTCTCGGGATTTTTTTTATTTCTCAAAATAGTTTCAAGCTGCCATGGAAGTTCATCTTCTTCTGGTTCTGTTAAACGTAGACCAATGGTAAAAGGGAGAGGACTTTCATCGATTTCAATCCATTCTCGCCACCGTTCCTCATCGAAGTATTGAGTTAATTCTTCTGGAGAAAGGGATCCACTTTGAACTGTTGCAAGTCTGTGTTTTACATGATCTGGCATTCTTTGTTCAATCGATTGTTTTGCACATAGTTCAAATACAGTTCTCACTAGCTCACGATGATTCAATCCTTCTGTCGAGTTTTTCCAAAAATCATTTGAAAACTCATCCCAAACAGCTGAAGGGATCACCCATTGCTGGTGATCAGGATTAAAATTTGGAAGCCACTTTCCGCTTGAAATCGTCTCATAAATAATAGGAGCAATCGCTAATCCTAAATCTCCAAGATCATCCCACTCCCAATGAATAAGATGACTAAATTTCTCGGCACTTAAGGCCGTTACCCATTCCCATGCGGATAAAGTGATTCCAGGTATTTCTTCTTTTTCACTGATGTCAATTTTTGTTCCAAAATAGCTTTCTTCATGCCATAGCAAAAACTGTTTGGCAAAATACTCGGGTCGTATAATATAACCGTTTCGATCTTCACCAAATAGAAAAAAGCGCTGTTCTTCTTCTAACCAATGCATGTGTATTGAAATATTCCCCAGTTTACTCATCTAGTAACTTTCCCTTTCTACATTCTTCATGAAATGCCCGCAATCTCTTAGTATTTTGAAGGATAAAGTCAAAATAATGATTCCAGTGATCTAATTTCTTCATTTTTCGATAAATAGTGCGGACCTTCTTCAAATATTTAACGCACTTTTTATAACTATCACGATTTCGTTGATCCAAGAGGAATTGGATGCCATGAATATAAATTGGAAGGACGAGTTCCGGTGATATTTTCGTCACTTCTTTAAGCCCCATATGTTCCAACTCCGAAAGCTCCAATTCTGCCCATAGTTGCAATTCTGCCCACTTTTTCAATTGCTGACTTACGAGTAAATGTTGATTTAATGAGTAAAAACTATAAGGGAGCATGGCGGTTAAAAGTTTTTCATATAGTTCAGGCTGATGATTGGATATCCAATCTTGATCAACGGCATGGATCAGCCACCGTGCAAATCGTCCCTTTTCATATTCATCATCTAAAGAACGAAGAAAATCTTGAACCTTTTCGCTGATGATCTCTATTAAAATGCTTGCGTGTTCATATTTTTTCTGTACTAAGGCATAATGAATCCAAAAGTTGAAAAATTGGAGAAAAACACTCGGTAAAGAGTAGGCAAGTTCAGCAAATTTATCTAGCTTATTCAGTAAAAAAAGTTGGTGCATGTAAGCAAGAGTTCCGAGAAAATCATTTGATTGAACTTTCGACTCGAGTCTTTTGAGCTCCGTCTTTCTCCATTGTTCCCGTTTGAAAAAGTCAGTCCAAATCATTCGATAGAACTCTATTCTTTTAAAGAGGTAATTTGTTTCAGTACTATTTCCATCAATTAGTTTCTGACATTCTCCCTTTAAAGCTTGAATATATCGGTCAAAAGCAAAAGGAGCCGCACAGCTTGATAATTGAGCTAATGCTTCATCCCCTTCTTCGATTAAAAAAAACAAGGCGGAAGAGGAAACATTGTGAAGATGCTGCGATGATTCACTTGCTTGCTCACAATCCTTAGTGGTCAACAAGAAGAGATGGAGACTTATAAATAATTGGTATAAAGGTCTCCACTCCTGTTCAATTGGACTTTTTTTCATTAATTGATGATGAAGTTTTTGAATTTGGCTTTCTAGAATATAAGGATTTTTTCTGACATAATCCCAGTTTAACGTTTGATAAGCGACTTCAACCCGCTTTCCCCAGTTTTCAGGGCCATCGTCACCTGCTCTTATGCTCGCGTTCAGCAGGTCACGAGCATAAGACACCCCTGGGATTTCAATAGGCTTTTTTTTCTTGGCTTGAGGGGAAGTCGTTTCCTTCCATTCCTCTAACCACATGGAAACGGGATACATTTCTTTTAATACAGAGAAAAATGCTGCAATTTGGTGAGAACACCAATGATTTCTCCCGCATGTACAGGTGCTGAATGTTGGAAAATCAAGATCGAGACGAACTCTTTCAGGTGATGGATCGAGCACAACACAAGAAATAAATTCATCATTCCCCTGAATATCGTAGACAGGCCGTTTTTTATATAATTGGAATCCATCCTCAATCAATGCCCGATCCTCTTCTAAAGAGGGGGACAGCTCGTTTTTTAAATGTTCACTGAAAGAAGTCAACTCATTTTTCAAACTTTCAACTTGAAATGCCATTCAAAAAAATCCTCCAATCCCGTTCTAATTAAAAATACATATTCTTTTATTATAGCAAATTCCCTTATATTTTAAGCGGGAAATTCGGCTTCACTTGTATTTATCATAAAGTTCAACTAACATTCAGTGTAAATGTAAGAAAGGGACTGTCTCAAAAGTCCATTTTAATATGAATTTCTCCCAAATTAAAAACCCAAGAATGTTGATATGACAGCATTCTTGGGTTTTGCATTTTACCGATTTAGGCTTAGAAAACTACTTTTCGGACAGCCCCTCACATTATTTTAAATTTAAATGATCGACAAGTAAGTCATGTAATCGATCTTTTTCCGTATCATCCACAATATAGTACCAAGGTTTTCCGATACGTTTTCCTTCACCCTTTACTTCATTTTGAACAATTTTTTTGGCGGCTTTTTTGTATTTTGATTGGATCGTCATCATTTCATCAAATGTTAAGTTTGTTCGGATATTTTTCCCTAAAGCTTGAAAAATATCATCATAATTCCATAAGGTTGACATACTAGCCCCTTTATCAATGACCCCTTGAATGATTTGACGTTGGCGAATTTGACGTCCGAAATCACCGCGTGGATCTTCATATCTCATTCGAGTAAAGGATAGAGCTTCTTCACCATCTAGAGTGATCGAACCTTTCGGAAAGTTTTTCCCCTCATAGGAAAAGGCTAATTCATTGTTCACACGAATTCCGCCAACCGCATCCACAATATCTTTGAAACCTTCCATATTAATTTTTACATAATAATCAATTGGAATATCCAAGAAATGTTCGACAGTGGCCATCGACATTTTGACTCCACCATATGCATAAGCATGATTGATTTTATCTTCCGTTCCTTTTCCAATGATTTCAGTACGTGTATCACGAGGAATGCTCAACATTTGAAGGGATTCCTTGTGAGGATTCACCGTGAGTAAAATCATCGTGTCCGATCTTCCACTATCCCCTTCACGTTCATCTACACCGAGCAATAAGACCGAGAAAGGTTCGACTTTCTTCAAATTCACTTTACTACCACGTTTTTTCGAAATATGTTTATCCATTGGATCATGCATCGTATTAATCGCTTTGTTTAAAGAATGATAGATGGAGTAGGCATACACCCCACCACCTACTATAAGGAAGAGAAGGAGGAATAAAATAACTTTTCTCAACCGCTTTTTCTTTTTTGGCATTTGTTTTTCCGAACGGGACAATCCCATATGGTTCTCACTTCCTACTTTTTAGCATTATAAAAAGAATGTACTTCATATGACTTCTTTCGTCAATAACGTATATTTTCCTTTTAATATCTGTCTTTCCTCTAATAAAGCACATTCAAAAGTGGAAATTCCTCATATATTTAGTACGAAATTCAGATTGCTTGTAACATATTTGAAATATACACGTAATGGAACCATTATACAACTGTAAAATCACTAGGTAAATATCATGGTAAAATAGGACTTGTTCAAAAAGAACTGGAGGTAAATTCATGAAAAAATGGATTACAATGTTTTTCGCAACAATATTAGTTTTAAGCACGTTAACTTTCGGAGCATCATTTACATCGGCTGCATCGCAAACATACACTGTGAAACGCGGAGATACATTATACAAAATTTCTCGTAACTATAAAACAACTGTCGACCAACTCAAAAAATGGAATAATTTAAAATCCAACTTAATCAAAGTTGGCGAACAATTAATTGTTTCTGAAACAAATACACCAAATACTGCCGCTACACCTGTCGTTAACAATACAAATCCATCTAAAAAAGTCATCACTGTTAAATCTACGGCCTATACTGCAAACTGTAAAGGATGTACTGGTATCACAGCAACAGGCTTCAACCTAAAGAAAAACCCAAAAGCAAAAGTCATCGCAGTAGATCCTAAAGTCATTCCATTAGGAACAAAAGTACATGTAGAGGGATACGGTGAAGCCATCGCAGCAGATAAAGGCGGAAGTATCAAAGGAAATAAAATTGATGTATACGTCCAAACGAAACAAGAAGCAAGAAATTGGGGCGTACGTACAGTGAAAGTTACAATACTTAAATAAACTAAGTGCCAGGTAATATCCAAGAAATGGATGGTGCCTGGCACTTATTTAGATTGTAATCCTTTTAAAATGGCCGTGGATAAAATTTTCACCCCGATAGGAATAGCTCTATGGTCAAATATCATGTTCGGATGATGAAGCCCAGGTGTCAAGTCGGCTCCAAGCCCTAACATCGCCGCTTTTACTTGCGGTTCCTTAATCGTATAAAAGTGGAAGTCATCACTTCCAGGAGTCACGACAGGTGGGGCCAATCCTTCTTGTCCTAATACATCCAAAATGGCCTCTTGCAAAATTCCCTCTGCTTCGAGTGCTACCTCTGCTCCCGGTGTAAAACCGGTCCATTCATAATCAATGTTCACGTCAAAAGTAGAAGCAACACCATGAATAACCCGAACGACCTTTTTTTGTAGATTTTGTAACAAACTATTGCTGTGAGCACGGACATCTAAGGCAAACTCCCCAGATCCAGGAATAATATTGAAGCTTTCTCCACCTGCTTGCATCTTCGTCATTTTAATAGAATAAGGGTCAAAAGGAGATAAATAAATCGTTTTTAACTGTTGATTTAAAGCAGTCATCACATCAATCGCGTTGACCCCTTGATGTGGTCTTGCCCCGTGAGCATCATTACCGGTGATTTCCCCTTTTAAAAATAAAACCGCGCCATGTCGAATAGAAGGAGCCGCTTTTCCAAAAGGAACTTCCTCAATTGGACGCAAATGTACACCAAATAAATAATGAACATCTTGAATGACTCCTCTTGTAATCATCGCAAGAGCGCCATTCCCTTTCTCCTCAGCAGGTTGAAAAATGAATCGAACCGTCCCTTCTCGAACCTGTTCTTTAATCGTTAACAATGTGCCGATGACAATCGTCATATGGGCATCATGACCACATGAATGATTCGCTTGAAATTTTCCATCTACTTCCTGCCAAAGAGCATCAATATCAGCCCTAATAGCAACCACCGGCTTACCAGAGCCAATTTCAGCGACCAAACCAGTACAATCGTCAAACTTCCGAAAAGAAATCTTTTCCTTCTTTAATAAATTCGCAATATACTCTGTTGTCTCCGTTTCCTTCCAACTAATTTCCGGGTTTTCATGCAAATGCTTAAAAATGAGACCTAACCTTTCCTCCAAATCAGGAGATGGTGTGAACATAAGAAAACTTCCTTTCCATTGGATATGAATGAAATAATTATGTATTTCAAAAGTCCCGGTTGCAATACCGAATTCACGATTAAAAAACGAAGCTACACATTTTAATAGTATGCTTCATTATATGATGAAAAATAGAAAAAGGACATAATCAATTATTGAAGAGGAAATGTTTGGACAGATACCGGGATTGAAGGAAGTCAAAGATGTGCATCTGCGAGAAGTCGAAGTCGTGCAAATATCCCGAGAACAAGCGCAAAAAACTAAAGTTATAGCGCAAAAACCCGATGAAGTAGCGCAAAAGTGACATATTGTAGTGCAAAACGCAGTGGGAAATATGCAAATTAGTTTGGGAAATAGTCAAAAGTGGTCGTCCGGGGAAGCCCCCCTCTTGAGAATCGGAAGTAAAGTCGCAGTAGTGCAAATATCCCGAGAACAAGCGCAAAAAACTAAAGTTATAGCGCAAAAATCCGATGAAGAAGCGCAAAAGTGGCGAATCGTAACGCAAAACGCTGCGGGAAATATGCAAAACAGCTAGGGAAATAGTCAAAATCCCCCGTGCCCTCACGATTCACCTCGAAAACACCCCCCAATCTCTCCCCAATCCCCTTAGAATCCCTATAAATATTCTTTCTCAAAGATTATTTATGAAACTTAATTCTATCGGCAACGTATATACAAGTAAGAGATATTGAAGGAGGATATTATGAGTACTTCAAAAATATTGAAATGGGTAACTGGTGGATTGGAGGCGTTTCTTGGATTTCCGATCATTGGCGGTATGGTTGTATTAGGCTTTGCGTGGGTTCCTTTAGCGGTGATGGCTGTTTTGCACATCATTACACTGATTTTCTGTATGAAAGATGAGCAAAGCACACATGGGAGTATACTCGGAATTATAACATCCTTTATCGCATGGATTCCATTTGTTGGCATGGCAATGCATATTTTAACGGCAGTTTTCCTTTTAGTAGATGCAGCAAGACCCTCACGTAGTTATTAAAAAAGTGGGGGCTTGTTCCAGAAAACACAAGCCCCCACTTCATTTACGTATAAAAATTATTTCCAACTTTTTAACACTTTAAAGATCTCATTAATTCCCGCGACTTTTTTATCACGATCTTGCTCTGATAGA
Source organism: Oikeobacillus pervagus (assembly GCF_030813365.1). Classification (NCBI taxonomy): domain Bacteria; kingdom Bacillati; phylum Bacillota; class Bacilli; order Caryophanales; family Bacillaceae; genus Oikeobacillus; species Oikeobacillus pervagus. Next base: position 9,419 of record NZ_JAUSUC010000004.1, on the reverse strand, counting down.
TATGTAAAATATAGCAAGTTTTTCTTTAATTCTGGATAATCCTCTAATAGTTGATTGATTTCCTGATCCTCAAGTTGGCTCACCTTTTCTCTTAATAAACCTGCATCATAATGACTCGTTTGTTCATCCAAAAGCCAATCAATCAGTAAGTCATCAGGGATGTGATAGGCGACCTTAATATTTTTAAGCATATCAACCGTTATATTGCTATCGCCTGATTCATATTTTGAAATCGTTGGTTGGCTAACATTTAAGCGTAAGGCCATTTCAGCTTGCCCTTCTTTTAAAACCTCACACCGATACTTTCTCAAGTTTTCATGTAAGCTCATGCTAACACCTACCTATGTTTTTCCCAAAACATATCTTTTTTCAAGTGAAAAAACGGTAGATATTCTATATGTGAATAACAATTCGTATTCTAATATTAAATAAACGAAAGATTGTGAAAAAATTCAAGTAAAATATAAAATAAGGACAAAATTCCTAAAAAATTATCTATTTTTATATAATTATAGGAGGTTTGTATTAAGAAATGAAAAATAATCCATGTAAGAAAAGTTTATTATTGGTTTTTTGCGGCAAAAGGATGAGGAATAATGATCAGGTGGAAATTGTTTCATTTTGTCACATTTCTGATGTGTTAAGGCATCTAGCCAATTCAGAATACTTTTTAAAACATGTGTCCAATAAGAAATATGTTGAATTTGAGGTTAGGAGAGTGACAAAATTTCTGTTAACCATTCAGTATTTAGATGAACAATGGGAAATAGAAATGGAAGTCAGTCCGCAAGATTACCGAATCCAATTTACGATAAAAGACGGGGAAAAACTCATTCCAGAAGAAGTGATAGAATTAGTTACTGGAAGTTTCCTAATTAAGCAAGGGCGCATGGCTTCCTTTCTCATAGCTAAACAACATCCTTCCACTTCCTTTCACAGACCACCTCTTACGACAAGAAAAACTTCATTGATCCTTAACGAAAGTACGATTAGGTATCATCCTTAGTGAAATATAACGATCAGAAAAGGAGGATGCCTATCATTTCGGCTCCTCCTAAATCAGTCTTCCTACTAATCATCTGATAAAATATTGAAAAATCTAAGTAGATCCAAAAATATATTAATAAAATCCAAATAAAGATTAAGAGCCATTAAGGGTACTTCCTCTGCTGTCACTCCGTATTTCTTCATCATATTGAAATCATATAGAACAAATCCACTGAACACAAGAACCCCAATGAAAGAATAAACAAGCATAGCTGTTGAAGTAAGAGGGGAGAAGAAATTAAAAATACCTAAAACAATTAAAGCCAAAAGCGCGGCCATTAAAAATCCCCCAAGGAAGGAAAAATCCCTTTTCGTTTTCGTCGCATAAACACCTAACCCAGTAAAAATGACGACAGTTGTTCCAAGTGCCCCAAGTACTAAATTCGCTCCCATTGAGGAAAGATAGTAGGCAATTGCCGGGTAAATCGTAATCCCAGAAATAAAGGTAAACACATACAAGAATGTATAAGAGATTGCTTTTCTCCGTCTAAAAAACATAACAGACAATAACATGATGAACTCAACAACGACAAGCGGGATAATCAAACTAGGAGGAACAAATACACCAGCAACCATACCTAATAACGAAAAGGATAAAGAAATCGCAAATGTTTTCAAGACTGACGGCATATAATCATAAGAAGCTTCACTATACATAATATCACCTCAAAAAATGTTTTCTTTCCTATTAATACGAAGGAAAATAGCGATAGTTTCATAAAAAGAGTGGAATTATTAATTTTATTGAATGGAGATCCTCGGAATTCTATATGAGGGGGGTTCCTTTTTTTCAATGTGAAAGGGGTTAACAGAAAGAAATTCCCAGAAGAATTTGCGAGTTTCTTTGTTTGTATATTTTCCAAGGAATTTTGCTTATTTCTCATGAGAATATCCTAGTTTTTGTTCATTTCCCGGGAATTTATGCAAATTTCCTATGTTTATTTGCGTTGCACTTTTTTCTTTATTTTTGTAAGGTCTCCTAGACATTGGTAAAATAAGACTACAATATGCGCTATGGAGGAAGAATAAATGAAAGTCATGATTGCTCCAGATTCATTTAAAGGTTCATTATCTGCAAACCAAGTAGGAGAAGCAATTAAACGGGGAATTTTAAAAGGGATGAGGAATGCTCACATTGAAATCATTCCGATGGCAGATGGTGGAGAAGGAACTGTAGATGTTTTACTGCAGCAACATCATGAGGCAGAGTCTCATCGAATCACGGTTCATAACCCCATTATGAGTCCGATTGAAGCAACTTATATCACATTCACAGCAAGTGATGAGCAAGTAGCATGGATTGAATGTGCCGAAAGCAGTGGACTTACCCTCATCAACGAACATGAGCGGAATCCAATGAACACGAATACATATGGACTTGGTGAACAAATCAAAGCAGCGATTGAACGTGGGATTCCACATATCATGGTTTCACTTGGTGGAAGTGCTACGAATGACGGGGGACTTGGGATGCTACAGGCGCTTGGATGGCAACTTTTTGACATCGATGGAAAGTTATTACCTCCTACAGGAAACCCCTTATTAAAAGTGGAGAATATTTGTGATCAATATGTACCAGCTTCTGTTAAGAATACTAGGTTTACAGTTGTTTGTGATGTTCAAAATCCCTTTTATGGTCCAAATGGAGCGGCCTATATTTTCGCTCGTCAAAAGGGGGCAAAAGATGATCAAATTGCGATACTTGATCAGGGATTACATCGTCTTTGTGAAATTTTTCTTCATCAATATGGAATAAATGTTCAAAAAGTGGATGGGAGCGGTGCGGCTGGAGGGTTAGGGGGAGCGCTATTAGCTGCTTTAGATGGGACAATTGTTTCAGGAATTGATACGATCATTCAGCTCAACAAGGTAGAGGAAAAGGTCAAACAAGCGGATCTCATCATAACAGGGGAAGGTAGCATAGACCATCAAACCTTAATGGGAAAAGTCCCATTTGGAATCGCTAAGCTTGCGAAAAAATATGATAAACCTGTCGTGGGCCTTGGGGGGAGGGTCGATATGAACCTCGAATCACTGAATGACTATTTCGATGGGATTTTTTCTATTCAAACAGAATGCCTGCCAATCGAAGAGGCTATACAACCTACTATTGCAAGTACTCAGTTAGAAGTCACAGCAGAGCAGATCTTTCGATTATTCAATCGCTTGATCTAAGTTTCTAGTGAAAAGCATGGAGTATTTCGACCTCTCGAAAAAAGATTTGCGTATTTCCCGTCGGATTATGCCTATTTCCCACGCAAATATGCGCTAGTTCTCTAAAGATTTGCACTTGAACCTCCAATATTTGCGTATTTCCCATAATATATGCCTATTTCCCGGATTTTTTTGCACAACAACTCCCGGCTTTTGGTTCAATAATAGGATGATGTCCTACAACGATTTTCACAAGACTATAACTCTCTACTCGGTTGTTTGTCATTTCAAACAACGAATTTATCAATTTTGACAAATTATGAAGAATAATTGACCACAATGTCAAATCATGTAGAAGGCTGTTATAATATTCATGAAAACCGCTTGGAAAGGGGGAAGAAAAAAGTGAAACGATCTCATTTCATAATAGGTTCTTTATTGCTCCTATTCAATATCCTATTTCTTTCTGCTTGTGAAAAAACACCCACACCGGAAGAACGGTTGAAAGAGTACATAAAGCTTTGGAATAAACAAGACTTTCAAACTCTTTATCAAGATTATGTAACATCAAAAGCAAAGAAAGAATTTAAAAAGAAAGGCTTTGTAGACCGCTATCATACGATATATCAAGATTTAAATGTGCATGACCTACAGGTAAAAGCAGAGATCAAAGAGGAGAAGGATTGGAAAAAGTCCGAAAAAGTCGAATTGCCTATTCAAGTCAAAATGAAAACCGTCGCTGGAGAAATCCAATTCCGTAAAAAAGCAGTATTAAAATTAGAAGAACGTGACGGAAAAACAAATTGGTATTTAGATTGGAATACGACCTATATTTTCCCGGATTTAGAAAATGGGGATAAAATTCGCTTGAAAACAGTAGAAGGAAAACGTGGTGAAATTTTTGATCAACTTGGAAATTCCTTGGCGATTAATAGTAAAGGCTATGAAATCGGGGTGATTCCGGAAAAATTTGGTGAAGACCCTGGAAGATTGGCGCTACTATCGCAACAATTAGGCATTTCAACAGAGTTTATTAAAAGTCAAATGAACCAAGCATGGGTTCAACCCCAATATTTTGTTCCACTTAAGACGATTCCTTTTGAAAATCAAACGAAACTAAATCAACTTCTAGCCATCGAAGGGGTTCAAGCAAATAGTAAAGAAATTCGCGAATACCCTTATCACGAATCAGCGGCACATTTAGTTGGATATGTTGGCAAGGTTAGTGGGGAAGAACTGAAAAAATTGAAAAAGAAAGGCTACACAGAAAAAGACTTTGTCGGAAAAAGAGGGTTAGAACAATTACTTGAAGAGCAACTGCATGAAGAGGATGGCAGCCAGATCATGATTGAGAAAGTAGAAGGCGATACAGTCGTTATTGCAAAGAAACAACCAAAAGATGGAAAATCAGTAAAACTGACGATTAACGCCGAATTACAAAAGCTCATTTATGATCATATGAAAGGAAAGCCGGGTTCTGTAGCAGCAGTTGATCCAAAAACAGGGAACACAATGGCGCTTGTTAGCTCTCCAGCTTTTGACCCGAATGAATTTGTTCATGGCATAGGCGAAAGCCGTTATAATCAGCTTGAAAAAGATCCTAATAAGCCAATGCTTAATCGCTTTGCGGCGACCTATGCACCTGGGTCAACGATGAAAACGATCACAGCATCTGTTGGATTTCAAACAGGAAAGCTCGATCCAGATAAAAAACGAAACATAAAAGGGCTGAAGTGGAATCAAGTAACTCGTGTATCAGATATTGGAAAACCAGTAGATTTGCATGATGCAATGAGATATTCCGATAATATTTATTTTGCACAGCTAGCGAATGAAATCGGTGGGGAAGACATGGTGAAGGGATTAAAGAAATTTGGTTTTTCAGAAAAATTCCCATATTCATACCCAATTCGCGCTTCACAAGTTTCCAATAGTGGCAAATTAGATAAGGAATCCTTATTGCTTGATTCAGGATACGGGCAAGGGGAGGTCCTAATGAGCATGTTGCATCTAGCTTCGATTTACGGCGGAGTTATCAATGACGGGACCATGATGAAGCCATTGCTCTTTGCAGAAGATAAGCCAGAAGTATGGAAAAAAGATTTAATTACACAAAAACAAGCCGATATTTTAAAAAAGGATCTTCGTGCCGTCGTTGAAAAAGGAACAGCCAAGATTGGCAATGTACCTCAACTAAAACTAGCTGGAAAAACAGGAACAGCCGAACTAAAATTAGCACAAGGATCTAAAGGAAAGGAAAACGGTCTATTCGCAGGGTATGATCAAAATAATCCAAACTTTGTCTTAGCCATCCTTTTTGAAGGTGTTCAAGGCCAAGGAGGAAGCAATGGTGCCGTAGAATTAGCGAAAAACGTCTACCTTCAATGGAAGTCAACACCACAAATTTAACTACTCAAAGGGCCATCTTAGAAAAAGAATCTATCCTATATGAGATTCCTTTAAACAAGGTGGCCCTTTCACAAAATATAGGTGAATTCTCCATTAACATTTCTCAACATCTTCAAAACGACTACGATCCAAACACATTCCCAAAAGTTCATCCATTTCATTTTTTTATATTCACAAGTAAAAAGATATGATACATTTGTTATGGATTTGTGGAATAGAAATTTTATTCTTTTTTAGCAACGTACTGTCTATATTGAACTTCCCACTTCCTAATAGGGGATTTTGCGTCGAACATAACTGGTCAGTAAGCCATTAAATTTGATAGGGGAAATCAACAGTCCGAAAACCCTACTGTTTGAAGTTTTATAATATAACTAAACAGATGTCTAAAAAGAGGTGAATCATATGAGTTTTTGCAGGAAATGCGGAACCTCCCTTTCCTCAGATGCGCTTTTTTGCCCGAATTGTGGAACGAAAAGTGAATCCCCCACCCTACCGGAACAGAATAGCTCAAAAGAAATTTCCAAAAAAACTAAACGGCCAAATAAAAAGAGGCTCTACGTCGGAATAGGTACTTTAGTGTCGGTATTCATCATCGCCATTAGTATTCATTTTTATCTTGCTAATCAATACAGTAGTGAAACAATGGTGAAGAAATTCTCAGATGCAGTGAGATCTAAGGATTTAAAGACAGCGAAAATGATCCTTGGGGAACATCAGAAAGGTGATTTGACAGAAGAAGATGTAAAAGGAATGATATCTTACATTCAAGATGAATGGTCAAGCATTGATGGCCTGCTAATGTCAGCAGCCAAAAGTCATTCAGAGGAACCTATCATAGATTCTAGGGGAAACAAAATCCTTCAAATCGTTCCGGGAGAGAAAAAATTCGGTTTATATCATCAATATTATCTTCAGCCACTGCGAATTGAAGTGCAAATGAAGACGAACTTAGATCATGTAAAAGTGACGGATGGAAAGCAAATGTTCAACCAATTAAAGGAAGCTAATACATATGAAACAATAGGCGAATATTTCCCGGGAACGTTAAAAAAAGTGACAGCATCATTTAAAGGGGAATATGCCAATTTAACCGCTGAAACAGAGATCGATTTTAAAGAAGCGAAAAAGAATGAATTAAAACAAAAAATTAAATTGAACGGTGCGTTTATTCCTATTTCCTCTAATCGTGATGAGGCTCTTTTATTTGTTAATGGGAGAAATTCTAGAGCATCGATCAAGGAAATTAATCAACTAGGCCCCATTGCGACAGATGGATCTGTGACCATTCACGCTGAATTAAGAACGGCAAATGGCATGATTAAAAGTAACGAGGTAGAAGTGGTTGGAGAAGAAGCAATTGTATTGAATTTTAACGAAGAAGACCTTTTGGCTCTTCAAGACCGAGAATCTTCATCTATTCATGAAGAAGAGGGATCAGGGGATGGAGAATATTATAGCGGGCTGGCTAGTCTAGTGAGTGAATTTATGTACGCCTCTGTGGATGCCTATAATTACCGCGATTTCTCCCTTGTCGAAGGTTATATGAACCCTTCAGGACCAATTTACAAAAAAACACAAGAGTACATCGATTACCTAGATAAAAAAGGGATATATGAAGAATTACTAAATGTAAACTTCATCCAAAGTGAAGATACAAGAAACGGAGTTAATATTACAACTCAAGAAGAATACAAGATATCCTACGGGAATGGTTCAATGAAATTTAAAAAATTCGAAACGAAACAACATTTCCGTTGGATCGACGGAAAACTACTAGCACATGAGTTAATTTATACGAAAGAACTTTATTCGAAAAATATGTAGAAAACCGCCCGCAGTATATATACGAGAAAACCGCCATTTTACGACCTATATCATAAAATGGCGGTTTTTCTTATGGGATCATTCGATTCACATAGATTCATTCATTTTATCCCGCCTTAATGGGCAGTAAAACCTCCACCTCCAAATGATTTGGAAACAAAGAAGTTAAGTGGAGGATCACGGCCCCTAAAGGTCCGATAAGTTCAACTAACATTCAGTGGAGATGAAGAACCCACCCACCGAATGAAGTTTCACTTTATATAAGCTGAAAGTCATGTATTTATTTAACAATAAACTAGGTAAAATGTCTCTTTTGTGAAAAAAATGAAAACTTTCCTCGGAAAATGGAGGAAAATGTGGAAGGGATATAGAACATTAATTAGGTGGTATATCAAATTTACCAGAACTAAGAACCTATAAAATAAATGTTATCTAGTGATAGACGGAAAGATCAAATAACATAAAAGGAGAAGAAAAAGGACATGAAAAAATCACTTTTTATGCTTTCAACAGCAGCATTTGTTTCAGTAGGATTTGCCGCAACAGCTGAAGCTTCTCAAACCCATACAGTGCAGCAAGGCGAAACTCTATTTAAAATTGCTCAAAAGTATCAAACAACGGTCGCAAAACTGAAAGAACTAAATTCCCTTTCGTCAGATGCAATCTATGTGAATCAAGTGTTAAAAGTAACAGCCGATTCTCATTCTTCCACTGAATCAAATACGACGGTTTCATCAACTCCAAAACAAAACGTTACACCGAAAGTTTCATCAGGACAAATGTATACAGTGCAACCAGGCGATTATTTACACAAAATTGCAACTAAGCATGGAATTACAGTTCAACAACTTAAGGACTGGAACAACTTAACAAGCAATGTGATCTACTCAGGACAAAAGTTAAATGTGGGCAACCATATTCCAAAGCCAACGACGCCGACTACGCCAGCACCAAGCCCATCAAAACCATCACAAACGAAGCCAGAGACCACCGCACCACAATCAGGACAAACGTATACAGTACAACCAGGTGATTACCTGCATAAAATTGCCAACCAATATGGAATCACGGTGCAACAACTAAAAGATTGGAATAACTTAACAAGTAATATGATTTATAGTGGTCAAAAATTAAAGGTGGGAGGAAGTGTTTCTAATACACCAGCACCTAAGCCAACAACCCCAACACCGTCCCAACCATCAACAAGTACATATATTGTTCAAAACGGCGATACTTTAAGTAAAATTGCTTCAAGCTACAAAACAACCGTTCAAACAATTAAACAGGTGAATAATTTAAATTCCAATATCATATATGTTGGTCAAAAGTTAAAGCTTACTGGAAATGGTAGCACAGTAGATGAGGAGTCTGGCAATGCATCGACTAATTCTACTACATCTTTAATTAGTGAAGCCAAGAAACATACCGGAACACCTTATTTATGGGGGGGAGTGACTCCTTCAGGCTTTGATTGTAGTGGGTATATTTACTATGTCTTTAATAAGGCGGGTAAAAAAATACCAAGAACCAATACAGAAGGATATTACAGTCGTTCCTATTATATTAATACTCCACAAGTAGGAGACCTCGTCTTCTTTGAAAATACATATAAAAAAGGAATTTCACATATGGGAATTTACGTAGGGAATAACCAATTTATTCATGCAGCCGATAACGGAGTAGAAATAAGCAGCCTTTCCAATTCCTATTACAAAAAACATTTCGAAGGATTTAAGCGATTTTACTAGACCCCAGAAACCTCCATTCAAAAAAGTGGAGGTTTTTTGGTATAAAATGGGGGGTGCCAGGCACCATCCATTAATTGTCAATTATATAGGGGACTCTAGGCTTGTGGACTTTTTGGAAATGTCTAATTTTTAGCTCTCAGATAAAGTCCATATAATTGTGTAAAAAGAAAAGGGTCAAATTCTCCCTTCATGGTTACAATGTTTAATGCAAAATAGAAAACATTGGAAATCAAG